>NZ_JALTON010000014.1 GCF_027000115.1 Thiohalobacter sp.
GCGCGCGTGCGGTCGAAGTGCGGGGGATACGCGTGACAGCCCGGGACCGCCGCCGATGGCTGAAAATGGCTGGCGCTTAGGGTACAGTGCGCAGCTTTCGGAATTCAACGAACCCAGACAGCTCAACACCGGGAGCCCAGACCATGGCGGATTATCTCATCGCACCCTCGATCCTGTCGGCCGATTTCGCACGGCTCGGCGAGGAAGTGGACAACGTACTCGCCTCCGGCGCCGACATCGTGCATTTCGATGTCATGGACAACCACTATGTGCCCAATCTGACCATCGGCCCGCTGGTCTGCGAGGCCCTGCGCAAGCATGGCGTGACCGCGCCCATCGACGTGCACCTCATGGTCAAGCCGGTGGATCGCATCATTCCCGACTTTGCCCAGGCCGGGGCGACCTACATCACCTTCCATCCCGAGGCCAGCGAGCACATCGACCGCACCCTGCAGCTCATCCACAACGAGGGCTGCAAGGCGGGCCTGGTGTTCAACCCGGCAACGCCGCTGGACTACCTCACCTATGTGATGGACAAGGTGGACATGGTATTGCTGATGTCGGTCAACCCCGGCTTCGGCGGCCAGAGCTTCATTCCCTCCGCGCTGGACAAGCTGCGCGAGGCACGCAAGCTGATCGATGCCTCCGGTCGCGACATCCGTCTGGAGATCGACGGTGGCGTCAAGGTGGACAACATTGCGGAGATCGCCGCCGCTGGCGCCGACACCTTCGTTTCCGGTTCCGGGATCTTCGGCAAGGGGTCGGACAGCGATCCGCATCGCTACGACAGCATCGTCAAGCAGATGCGCGACGAGCTGGCCAAGGTCGGCTGACGCCCGCCCGCGGGCGAGAACGGGTGGCGGTGGCCCGCCACCCGCGCACCACGCACTCCATTATTCCCATGAAACTCAGAAAGCCCCGAATGGTTCTCATCGATGTCGACGGTACCCTGGTCGACTCGGTGCCCGATCTCGCCTATTGCGTGGACGAGATGATGCGCCGGCTCGGCCTGCCGCCGCACGGCGAGGACAAGGTCCGCAACTGGGTCGGCAACGGCGTCGAGCGGCTGGTGCGCCGGGCGCTGGTCGGCCAGCTCGAGGGCGAGCCGGATGCGGCCCTGTTCGAGCAGGCCTACCCCATCTTTCTGGAACTCTATGCCGAGAACACGGCGAAGCGCAGCCGCCTGTACCCCGGCGTGCCCGAGGGCCTGGTCTGGCTCCGGTCCGCGGGCTACACGCTGGGCTGCGTGACCAACAAGGCCGCGCGCTTCACCGAGCCGCTGCTGGCCGAGCTGGGCATTGCCGACTACTTCGGCATCATCATCAGCGGCGACAGCCTGCCGCGGAAGAAGCCGGACCCGCTGCCGCTGCTGCATGCCGCGGACTTCTTTGGCGTCGGTCCGCAGGAAAGCCTGATGGTCGGCGACTCGGTCAGCGACGTGAAGGCCGCCCGCGCCGCCGGTTTCCAGATCGTGTGCATGAGCTACGGCTACAATCACGGCCAGGACATTCGTGATTCCCACCCCGATGCCGTGATAGATTCGCTGGATCAGATAAAGATCTTGCTGGAGCAGGTCGCCTGACATGGCATTCGAGACCTTCCGTTCCCGGGACGACCGGCCAGGCCGGCGATGGCGTCGCGACGCCTGAACCCGTCGCGTACCCCGCCCGCGAGGCGGGGCCAGCCAGGCATGAACGCCCCAGATCCAGGATGAACGGATGGACGTCAACCAGTTCCAACAACTCGGCCGCGAGGGCTACAACCGCATCCCGCTGATGCGCGAGGTCCTCGCCGATCTCGACACCCCGCTGTCGGCCTACCTCAAGCTTGCCGCCGGACCCGGTTCCTACCTGTTCGAGTCGGTGCAGGGCGGCGAAAAGTGGGGGCGCTATTCCATCATCGGCCTCCCGGCGCGCACCACCCTGCGCGTTCGCGGCCACGACATCGAGGTGGCAACCGACGGCGCGATCGTGGAAACCGCGACCGCCGAGGACCCGCTGGCCTGGATCGAGGCCTTCCAGGCCCGTTTCCGGGTGCCCGAGGTCGAGGGCCTGCCGCGGTTCACCGGCGGCCTGGTCGGCTATTTCGGCTACGACACCGTGCGCTACATCGAGCCACGGCTGGCGGGGGGAGAGAAACCGGATCCGCTGGGCAACCCCGATATCCTGCTGATGCTGTCGGACGAGGTGGTGGTGTTCGACAACCTCAGCGGCAAGCTGTACGTGGTGGTGCATGTCGATCCGGCCGAGGGCGATGCCTACGCCGCCGGGCAGGCGCGGCTCGACGAACTGGTGGGTCTGCTCGACCGCGAGGTGGCGCGGCATGTGCCGGTCAGCGGGGTCGAGGTCAGCGAGCAGGACTTCGTCTCCGGCTTCACCCGGGAGGGCTTCGAGGCCGCGGTGGCGCGCTGCAAGGCGTACATCGTCGAGGGCGATGTCATGCAGGTAGTGCTGTCGCAGCGCCTGTCCATCCCCTTCCGCGCCCGGCCCATCGATCTCTACCGGGCGCTGCGCAGCCTCAATCCCTCGCCCTACATGTTCTACCTGGATCTCGGCGACTTCCACGTGGTCGGTTCCTCGCCGGAGATCCTCACCCGGCTGGAGGACGGCGTGGTCACGGTACGACCGATCGCCGGCACCCGGCCGCGGGGGCGCACCGAGGCCGAGGACCTGGCCCTGGAGCGGGACCTGCTGTCCGACCCCAAGGAGCTGGCCGAGCACCTGATGCTGATCGACCTGGGTCGCAACGACGTCGGCCGCATTGCCGAGATCGGCAGCGTGGAGCTGACCGAGAAGATGGTCATCGAGCGCTACTCGCACGTGATGCACATCGTCTCCAACGTCCAGGGGCGGCTGCGGCCGGGTCTGTCCGCCATCGACGTGCTGCGCGCCACCTTTCCCGCAGGCACCGTCAGCGGCGCGCCCAAGATCCGCGCCATGGAGATCATCGACGAGCTGGAGCCGGTCAAACGGGGTGTCTATGCCGGCGCGGTCGGCTACATCGCCTGGAACGGCAACATGGATACCGCTATCGCCATCCGTACCGCCGTGATCAAGGATGGCACCCTGCATATCCAGGCCGGCGCCGGCATCGTCCACGACTCGGTGCCTGCCAACGAGTGGGAAGAGACCATGAACAAGGGGCGTGCCATCTTCCGCGCCGTCACCCTCGCCGAAGCGGGGCTGGGCGAGACGCGCAAGCCGGATTGAGAGCCAACGCAAAGACGCGAAGGCGCGGAGGACGCAAGGGAATGCGAAAATGGACGAGAATCGGGTTTCCCGGCTGCTTATCGGCGCAGCCATAGAGGTGCACCGGATTCTGGGGCCGGGTCTGCTGGAATCGGTTTATCGCCAGGCCCTGGTGCACGAGCTGGAGCTGCCCGGTGTGCCCTGTCGGGCCGAGGTGCTGATCCCGGCGCGTTACAAGGGCCTTGAGTTCACTAGCGGGTATCGGGTCGATCTGCTGGTTGCCGATCTGCTGATCGTGGAGCTCAAGGTAGTCGAGTCCTTGCTGCCTGTTCACGAGGCGCAGCTGTTGTCCTATCTGCGCATGACCGGCAAGCGGCTGGGGTTGCTGATCAATTTCAATGTGGCCGTGCTCAGGAATGGCATCAAGAGAATCGTGAACAATCTCTAGTACTCCGCGCCTTTGCGCCTTTGCGTCGGGTTTACACACATGCTGCTGATGATCGACAACTACGATTCCTTCACCTACAACCTGGTGCAGTATTTCGGGGAGCTGGGAGAGGATGTGCGGGTGTACCGCAACGACGAGATCACCCTGGAGCAGATCGAGGCCCTGGCGCCCGATCACCTGGTGATCTCGCCCGGCCCCTGCACGCCCAACGAGGCCGGGGTATCGGTGGCGGCGATTCGCCATTTCGCGGGCAGGGTTCCCATTCTCGGCGTCTGTCTGGGCCACCAGAGTATCGGCCAGGCCTTCGGCGGGCGCATCGTGCATGCCTCGGCGATCATGCATGGCAAGACCTCCATGATCCATCACCATGACGAAGGGGTGTTCCGGGGGCTGCCGAATCCATTGGAGGCGACGCGCTATCATTCGCTGGTGATCGAGCGGGAGACCCTGCCCGATTGTCTGGAGATCACAGCCTGGACCGAGGTGGACGGGCAGATGGACGAGATCATGGGCGTGCGGCACCGGGAGCTGGCGGTCGAGGGCGTGCAGTTTCACCCGGAATCGATCCTGACCGAGCACGGGCACGACATGCTGCGGAATTTTCTTCGCGGGTGAGGCGTGAGGGGTCCGTAGGATGGGCAAAGGCCCGGAGGGCCGTGCCCATCAAACGGTTTGCTTCACGCCTTGCCCGGAGCACAGAGGACAGAACCATGGACATGCAGGCGGCGATAAGGGCCGTGACCGAGCGGCAGGACCTCGGCCGGGAAGAGATGCGCGAGGCGATGCGCACCATCATGACCGGCGGCGCTACCCCGGCGCAGATTGGCGGCTTTCTGATCGGCCTGCGGATGAAGGGCGAAACGGTCGACGAAATCGCCGCCGCGGCCGAGGTGATGCGAGAGCTGGCGACGCCGGTGAAGGTGTCCGGGCCGCATCTGGTCGACACCTGTGGCACGGGCGGTGACGGCGCTTCCACCTTCAACATCTCCACCGCCAGTGCCTTCGTCACTGCCGCGGCCGGCGCCCGGGTGGCCAAGCACGGCAATCGTTCCGTCTCCAGCACCTGTGGCAGCGCCGATGTGCTGGAGGCCGCCGGGGTGAACCTGGATCTCACGCCGGAGCAGGTCGCCCGGTGCGTGGAGGAGGTCGGCGTCGGCTTCCTGTTCGCCCCGAAACACCATGGTGCCATGAAGCATGCCATCGGCCCGCGCAAGGAAATGGGCGTGCGCACGCTGTTCAACCTGTTGGGCCCGCTGACCAATCCCGCGGGTGCACCCAACCAGGTGCTGGGCGTATTCGATGACCGCTGGCTGGAGCCGCTGGCCGAGGTGCTGAAGCGCCTTGGCAGCGCGCATGTGCTGGTGGTGCATGCCGCGGACGGGCTGGACGAGATCAGCATCGGTTCCGAGACCCATGTGGCTGAACTCCGGGACGGGCTGATCGAGCGCTACACCATCGAACCCGAGCAGTTCGGCATGGGCCGCGCCGATGGCTCGACGCTGGCAGTGGACTCGGCCGAGCAGAGCCTGGCGCGCATCCGCGAGGTATTGGCCGGCACGCCCGGTCCGGCACGTGACATCGTGGTCCTGAACGCCGGTGCCGCCATCTACGCGGCCGGGTTGGCGGGTGATCTGGAGGGCGGGGTGAAGCGGGCGGCCGAGGCCATCGACAGCGGCGAGGCCGCCACGCGCCTGGAACGGTTGATCGAGTTCAGCGGGAGCCTGGCTTCGTCATGAGCGATCTGCCCGACATCCTGGAGCGGATTCTTGCGCGCAAGCGCGAGGAGATCGCCGGGCGCTCGGCGCGGCTGCCCGAGGCGGCCCTGCGCGAGCGCCTGCGGGACGCGCCGCCGCCGCGCGGCTTTGTCACCGCGCTGGAGACCCGTGTCCATGCCGGCCAGCCGGCGGTGATCGCCGAGATCAAGAAGGCGTCGCCCAGCAAGGGGGTGTTGCGCGAGGACTTCCGCCCGGCCGACATCGCGCGCAGCTACGAGGCCGGCGGCGCGGCCTGCCTGTCGGTGCTGACCGACGAGGACTTCTTCCAGGGGCGTGATGCCTATCTGCAACAGGCGCGTGAGGCCTGTAGCCTGCCGGTGCTGCGCAAGGACTTCATGCTCGATCCCTGGCAGGTGCTGGAGGCGCGGATGATCGGGGCGGACTGCATCCTGCTCATCGTCGCCGCCCTGGACGACGCGCAGTTGCGAACGCTGACCGACCTCGCCCACGAACTGGGCATGGATGTGCTGGTGGAAGTGCACGATGCCGCCGAACTGGAACGGGCGCTGGCGCTGCCCGCGCGCCTGGTCGGCATCAACAACCGCGACCTGCGCAGCTTCGAGGTGTCGCTGGACACCACCCTGGATCTGCTGGACCGCATTCCCGCGGACCGGCTGGTGGTCACCGAGAGTGGCATCCACACCCCGGCCGACGTGGCCCGCATGCGTGCGGCCGATGTGAACGCCTTCCTGGTCGGCGAGGCCTTCATGCGCGCCGAGGATCCCGGGTCGGAGCTGCGGCGACTGTTCTTCCCGGCCTGAAGGGCGAAGATCAAGAGCGCCACGGACGGCACGGAAAACATATATGGACTCCCCCGTTTTGCAAGACGCCGGAAGACAGGTGGGGTCGGTTGCCTGCATATATTCGGCCTCTGTGATATGGGCGGTCTGTTGCCCGCCCGGGCCCTGATGGTGAAGTCGCGCAC
>NZ_JALTON010000015.1:0-39460 GCF_027000115.1 Thiohalobacter sp.
CGCAATACCACCTCCTGCTTGCGCTTCGCCGACCACCGCTTCACCGATGACTTCTTGCTCATGGACACCTCCTGTCGCTCTCACTCTACGACCAAATATGTGTCCAGAATATTCGAGGGGCAACCCAAACGGCCTTATCCGCCAGTACTTCCCCAAGGGCTGCGACTTCGCCACCATCACTGACAAGGACATCCAGCACGTCATGAACAGACTCAACAACCGGCCAAGGAAATGCCTTGGAATGAAAACACCCAATCAGGTATTTTTCGGCATCAACCCGCCCGTTGCACTAGCGAGTTGAATCCGCCGGCTCAAAGACAAATGTATCGTAATGTCGCTGTAAGAATGAATAGATCAGACGTTCCTTAGAGCGATGACCACAAAACACAAAGTTGGAGTTGCCCCGTTTTTGTGGACACCTGAAGATTTGAGAGGAGGTGTCTGGAAATGGGCAAGACGAGGAAACCATATCCGCCGGAGTTTCGGCAACAGATGGTTGAGCTGGTACGGGCCGGGCGTACCCCGGAGTCGCTGGCCCGGGAGTTCGAGCCGACGGCGGAGAGCATCCGCAACTGGGTGCGGCAGGCAGACCGTGACGAGGGGCGTCGTGATGACGGCCTGACGAGCCCGGAGCGGAGGAGCTGCAGCGTCTACGGCGTGAGATCGGCCAGCTCAAGATCGAGCGGGAGATCCTGGCAAAAACCGCGGCCTGGTTCGCCCGGGAGACCGACTCGGTGCCGCCGAAGTCTTCGAGTTCGTGAAAGTGAATCGGGCCGATTACCCTGTTGCCACGATGTGCCGGCTGCTCGGAGTCTCCACGAGCGAGTTCTATGCGTGGCTGAAGCGTCCCGAGTCGGCCAGGACGCGGCGGGATGCCGAACTGGCTGACAAGGTAGAGGTGATCCACGCGCGCTCTAGTGGGACCTATGGTGCGCCCCGGATTCACGCCGAACTGCGTGCAGAAGGCGAGCAGGTTGGCCGCAATCGGGTGGCGCGGCTGATGAAGGCCAAGGGGCTGGTGGGCGCCAGCCGCCGCAAGGGTTGCTGCACGGCGTCCCGTGTCGGTACGGCGCGACCGGCACCGGACCTGGTGGAGCGGCAATTTACCGCCGAGGCCTCGGAAGCCGGCGTATCGTGGGCTGGGCCATGGCGGCGCACTTGCGGACCGAACTGGTGCTCTCGGCGCTCAACATGGCGCTGCGGCAACGCCAGCCCGAGGCGGTCGTACATCACTCGGACCAGGGGTGCCAGTATACGTCGCTGGCTTTCAGCCGGCGCTGTGAGGAAGCCGGTGTGCGGCCATCGATGGGCAGCGTCGGGGACTGCTTCGACAATGCCATGGCGGAGAGCTTCTTCGCTACCCTGGAATGTGAGCTGCTGGATAGGAGCACATTCCGCACACGTGCCGAGGCGGAGCATGCCATCTTCGAGTTCATCGAGGATTGGTACAATCCGCATCGTCTACACTCGTCGCTGGGCTATCTGTCACCGATCAGCTTCGAGCGGCAGCATAGCCAGCACAAGGGCGGGGTTCAGACCCCAAATGTGGAACTGTCCACTGAAGCGGGGTAACTCCAGCGGATTTTCGCTCGGCCTCGGGGGCGCTTCACTCAAGCCGTAGCGACGGCTACGGCTTTGTTCCAGCGCCTCCCGAGCCCGGCTGCAAATCCGCCATCATCCGCAGCCCCGGTACAACATGCGGGCTAGGTGAGTGAGGCGTGAGGCGCCGAGGCCTGGGCGCCTGCGCAGGCGGGGGTGGTTCGCGGCGACGCGGGCAGGCGCGCCACGAAACCATCCGCCTGCGCCCGTTCTGCCCGGGCGCCGGTATACCGATGCGGCGGCCTCAGCCGGTCTGGCGGTAGACCACGCCTTCCGGGAACATCACCTCGTTGCTGGCCAGCTGGTCGAGCGGATAGCCGTCGTCGGCGTAGGCGGCGATGCGGTCGAATTCGTAGTGGCCTTCGGGCGCGTCGATGGTTTTGAAGATGGGATGGCCCATGTAGTGTCCGATCCTGGGGCCGAAGCGGGAGTCTCGATAGTTCACGTCTCGATCCTGTCATTCCGTCGTTGATCGGCCCACACCCCCCGTGTGGCGCCTCATCCCGACTATCGGCGTCGGCCTCCGGGGCTTTAGCCGTGCCTCGGGAAGCTGTGTACAATAGCCCGCCATGTCCGGAAACAGTTTTGGAAAACTCTTTGTTGTCACCAGCTTTGGCGAGAGCCACGGGCCCGCGCTGGGCTGCGTGGTGGATGGCTGCCCGCCCGGCCTGGAGCTGAGCGAGGCCGACCTGCAGCACGACCTCGACCGGCGCAAGCCCGGCAAGAGCCGGCACACGACCCAACGCCGCGAGGCCGACCAGGTGCAGATCCTCTCCGGGGTGTTCGAGGGCCGCACCACCGGCACCCCCATCGGGCTGATCATTCACAATACGGATCAGCGCTCGAAGGACTATTCGGACATCATGGACCGGTTTCGCCCGGGCCATGCCGACTATACCTACCAGCAGAAGTACGGCTTCCGCGACTATCGTGGCGGCGGGCGCTCCTCCGCCCGCGAGACGGCCATGCGCGTGGCCGCCGGGGCCATCGCCAAGAAGTACCTGCGCGAGCGCCTCGGCATCGGGATCCGTGGTTACCTGTCCCGGCTCGGGCCGCTACGGCCCAATGACTTCGACTGGTCGGCGGTGGAAACCAATCCCTTCTTCTGGCCCGATGCCGACCAGGTGCCGGAACTGGAGGACTTCATGGACCGGCTGCGCAAGTCGGGCGATTCCATCGGGGCCCAGGTGACGGTGGTGGCGACCGGCGTGCCGCCGGGACTGGGCGAGCCCATCTTCGACCGCCTCGACGCCGACATCGCCCATGCGCTGATGAGCATCAACGCAGTAAAGGGGGTCGAGATCGGTGCCGGCTTCGCCAGCGTGGAACAGCGCGGCACCGAGCACCGCGACGAGATCACCCCGGAGGGTTTTGTCAGCAACCACGCCGGTGGTGTGCTGGGCGGCATCTCCTCGGGGCAGGACATCGTCGCCCGCATCGCGCTCAAGCCGACCTCCAGCCTGCGGCTGCCGGGCCGATCGGTGAATCTTGCCGGCGAACCGGTCGAGGTCGTCACCAAGGGTCGGCACGATCCCTGCGTGGGCATCCGCGCCACGCCCATCGCCGAGGCCATGCTGGCCATCGTGCTGATGGATCACTGGCTGCGGCACCGGGCACAGAACGCGGATGTGGCCTCCGGCACGCCTGTCATTCCCGCCTGTCCCGATTGATCGCCAGCCAACCGCTGCCGCCGTAAGGTTCGCAGCGACAGGGCGCCCCGGACTGCCCCAGTTCAGGTGTCATTCCCCGTATAATCTTGCGCTCACCCGCATTCCTGGAACAGGGATCGTGTACTGGCGCCTGTCAGCCTTCTACTTCTTCTACTTCGCCTCCCTCGGTGCGCTGGTGCCCTACTGGAGCCTGTATCTCAGGTCACTGGGCTTCGATGCGGCGGCCATCGGCGAGCTGATCGCCATCCTCATGGCCACCAAGCTGGTGGCGCCCAACATCTGGGGCTGGATCGCCGATCATACCGGCCGGCGCATGGCCATCATCCGGCTGGCCTCGCTGGCCTCGCTGGTGACCTTCCTGGGCGTGTTCCTGGGGCAGGGCTACCTGTGGCTGGCGCTGGTGATGGCGGTGTTCAGCTTCTTCTGGAACGCCTCGCTGCCCCAGTTCGAGGCCGTCACCCTGACCCATCTCGGTGACCGGGCCCATCGCTACAGCATCGTCCGCCTGTGGGGCTCCATTGGCTTCATCGTTACCGTGGCCGGCATCGGACCGCTGCTCGACCGCCACGATCCCGCGCTGCTGCCCTGGCTGATCGCCGGCCTGTTCGCGGCCATCTGGCTGGCCAGCCTCGGCGTGCGCGAGGAGGCCAGCGGTGGCGCGCCGGCCGACCATGGCCCCATCCGGCAGGTGCTGGCCCGGCCCGAGGTGCGTGCGCTGCTGGTGGTGTGCTTTCTGATGCAGGCCAGCCACGGGCCCTACTACACCTTCTACACCCTCTACATGGAGGGCCATGGCTACAGCCGGACGTTGATCGGACAATTGTGGGCGCTGGGGGTAGTGGCGGAGATCGGCGTGTTCCTGGTGATGCATCGCTGGCTGCCACGCTTCGGTCCGCGCCGGCTGCTGCTGGGCAGCCTGCTGCTGACGGCACTGCGCTGGGGTCTGATTGCCGGTTTTCCCGAGCATCTGGTGCTGATGCTGTTTGCGCAGGGCCTGCACGCGGCCAGTTTCGGCGTCTACCACGCGGTCGTCATTCATCTGATCCATGCCCACTTTCGTGGTCGCCACCAGGGGCGGGGGCAGGCCTTGTATTCCAGCCTGAGCTTCGGCGCCGGCGGGGCCGTTGGCAGCCTGGCGGCGGGGTACCTCTGGGCGGGTATCGGACCTCAGGGCACCTACCTCGCTGCGGCAGGTGCCGCGCTGCTGGCGACCCTGGTGGCCTGGCAATATGTGCAGGGTCGAGTATCGGCGCCCATGTCCGGCGGGCGAGACTGACGCAGGCGCTCAGTCGGGGGTCAACAGGTCGACGAAGGCCTGCGCGGCATTGGAGAGGGTGCGTTCCCGGTGCCGCACCAGCCCCAGGGTGCGCGAGAGCTTCCCGAGCCCCTGTACCTGCACTTCGATCAACTGTTCATCCAGCAGGCTGCGCGGCAACAGGCTCCACCCGAGGCCCACCGCGACCAGCATCTTGATCGTCTCCAGATAGTGGATCGAGGGGCCGGCGTCGAGCTGCACGCCTCTGGCCTGAAAGGCGCGGGCGATGATCTGGCCGGTATAGGTTTCCGGGCCGGGAAGGATCGCGCGGTGTTCGGCGAGCCGGGATGGGCTGACCCGCCGGTGAACGGCCAGGGGATGGTCGGGGGCGACCACGAAGGCCAGCGGATCGGGCCAGACCGGGATCACGCGCAGATTGTCAGGCGGGCGGGTGGGCAGGGTGACCACGCCCAGGTCCAGCCGGCCCTGGGCGACGGCCTCGCAGGCTGCTTCCGAGTCGAGGAACTCCAGGTCGAGCTGTGCCTCGGGATAGCGCCGGGTGAAGTCGCGAAGCAGCGGCGGCAGCCGGTGCAGGCCGATGTGGTGGCTGGTGCCCAGGCGCAGATGGCCGCCGACCTCGCCGGACAGGTCTTCCAGCCGCCGGCGCGCATCCTCGAATTCGGCAAGGATGCGGCGTGCGCGCGGCAGCAGGGTTTCGCCGGCCTCCGTCAGGCGCAAACGGCGGCCCATGCGGTCGAACAGACGGTGCGCCAGGCCGGATTCCAGGGCCGCGATGCGCTTGCTCACCGCGGGCTGGGTCAGGTGAAGCCGCTCGGCGGCCAGCGAGAAGGAGCCGCTTTCAGCGACCCGGACGAAGGCCTGGAGGTTGCGGATGTCCATGCGTCGACGGGGCTCTGTGCCACGGGGGCGTTCGATTCGACCTATCTATAATATATCGGAATATAAAAAATAAAAAATATGAATTTCTGTAATTTGTTTTCAAGGCTACAATGCCGGCATCGGGACTACTGCAAGGACAGGATGCGGCCATGCGCGGAAAGACCCTCTACGACAAGCTTTGGGACGAGCACCTGGTGCGTACCGAGGAGGACGGCACCGCGCTGCTCTACATCGACCGGCATCTGGTGCACGAGGTCACCTCGCCGCAGGCCTTCGAGGGGCTGCGCCTGGCCGGGCGCAGGCCCTGGCGCACCGATGCGGTGCTGGCGGTGCCGGACCACAACGTGCCCACCACCGACCGCAGCCGGGGGATCCAGGACCCGGTATCGCGCATCCAGGTGGAGACGCTGGACCGCAACTGCCGGGAATTCGGCATCACCGAGTTCCCGATGAACGACGTCCGTCAGGGCATCGTGCACGTCATCGGCCCGGAAGAGGGCTTCACCCTGCCGGGGATGACGGTGGTCTGCGGCGACTCGCACACCTCCACCCATGGTGCCTTCGGCGCACTGGCCTTCGGCATCGGTACCTCCGAGGTGGAGCACGTGCTGGCCACCCAGTGTCTCATCCAGAAGAAGATGAAGAACATGCGCGTCACTGTGCGCGGCCAGGTCGGCCCGGGGGTGACGGCCAAGGACATCGTACTCGCCATCATCGGCGAGATCGGCACCGCGGGCGGCACCGGACATGCCATCGAGTTCGCCGGCGAGGCCATCCGGGCGCTGTCCATGGAGGGGCGCATGACGGTGTGCAACATGGCCATCGAGGCCGGCGCCCGTGCCGGCATGATCGCGGTGGACGACACCACCATCGACTATGTGCGCGGCCGGCCCTGGGCGCCGAAGGGCGCGCTGTGGGACCGGGCCGAGGCGCACTGGAAGACCCTGCATTCGGATCCGGACGCCGTGTTCGATACCGAGGTGGTGATCGAGGCCGCCGACATCCGCCCGCAGGTGACCTGGGGCACCTCGCCCGAGATGGTGGTGCCCATCGACGGGCGCATCCCGGATCCCGCCGAGGAGCCCGATGCGGTGAAGGCGGCCGGCATGCGCAAGGCCCTGGCGTACATGGGGCTCGAGCCGGGCACGCCCATCAGCGAGGTGGCGGTGGACAAGGTGTTCATCGGCTCCTGCACCAACTCGCGCATCGAGGATCTGCGCGCCGCCGCGGCGGTGGTCAAGGGGCGCAAGGTGGCCGAGGGCGTGAAACAGGCCATGGTGGTGCCGGGCTCCGGTCTGGTGAAGCAGCAGGCCGAGGAGGAGGGCCTGCACGAGATCTTCCTCGAGGCCGGTTTCGAGTGGCGCGAGCCGGGCTGTTCAATGTGCCTGGCCATGAACGCGGATCGCCTGGAACCCGGCGAGCGCTGTGCCAGCACCTCGAACCGCAACTTCGAGGGGCGCCAGGGGCAGGGCGGGCGTACCCATCTGGTCAGTCCGGCCATGGCCGCCGCTGCGGCCGTTGCGGGTCATTTCGTGGACGTGCGGGAGTGTTGAGAATAGCCACGGAATCCACTGAATCCACGGAAACACCGATGTCATCCATCGCTGCGTTCGAGATGCTTGACGCCATTGTTCTTTTCGTGGGTTCAGCGGGTCCCGTGGCCATGTCTTGAGGGAAGACCATGGACAAATTTGAAACCTTCACCGGGCTGGTGGCGCCGCTGGATCGGCCCAATGTTGATACCGATGCCATCATCCCCAAGCAGTACCTCAAGTCGGTCAAGCGCACCGGGTTCGGGCCCAACCTGTTCGACGACTGGCGCTATCTCGATCCCGGCGAGCCGGGCATGGATCACTCGAAACGCCGCCCGAACCCGGACTTCGTGCTCAAACAGCCGCGCTACCAGGGCGCCGAGATCCTGCTGGCGCGGGAGAACTTCGGTTGCGGCTCCTCGCGAGAGCATGCGGTGTGGGCGCTCACCGACTATGGCATCCGCAGCGTCATCGCGCCGAGCTTTGCCGACATCTTCTACAACAACAGCTTCAAGAACGGCCTGCTGCCCATCGTCCTCGACGAGCAGACCGTGGACCGGCTGTTCCGCGAGGTGGAGGCCAACGAGGGCTACCGGCTCACCATCGATCTCGAGGCGCAGACCATTACCACGCCCTCGGGCGAGGTGATCCCCTTCGAGGTGGACGCGTTCCGCCGCTACTGCCTGCTCAATGGCCTGGACGACATCGGCCTGACCCTGCAGCACGCCGACGAGATCCGCGCCTACGAGGCGCGCCGGCGGCAAGAGGCGCCCTGGCTGTTCGAGAATGCTTGAAATGCGGATGGCCACAGGAACCACTGCGCCCACGGCAACGGTCCCTGTGGCGCGCGCCTCTGTGCGGTGCCTGGAACAGACCTCTTTCCTTTCCGTGGATTCAGTGGTCCCCGCGGCCATCGACATCCGCAATCGACTGGGACGGTAGATGATGAAGAAGATACTGGTACTGCCGGGTGACGGCATCGGGCCCGAGATCGTGGCCGAGGCGATGAAGGTGTTGCGCCACTTGACGGAGACGGCCGGCCTGGGGGTCGAGCTGAGCGAGGGCCTGGTGGGCGGCGCGGCCTATGACGAAACGGGTTCGCCGCTGCCGGAGGCCACGCTGGAGGCGGCGAAGGCCGCCGATGGCATCCTGCTGGGCGCCGTCGGTGGGCCGAAGTGGGAGCCGCTGGACATTGCGGTGCGTCCCGAGAAGGGCCTGCTCGGCCTGCGTGCGGGGCTGGGGCTGTTTGCCAACCTGCGCCCGGCCATCCTCTATCCCCAGCTCGCCGAGGCCTCCAGCCTCAGGCCCGAGGTGGTCGCCGGGCTGGACATCATGATCGTGCGCGAGTTGACCGGCGGCATCTATTTCGGCCGGCCGCGGGGGGTCCGCACGCTCGACAACGGTGAGCGCGAGGGGTTCAATACCCTGGTCTATTCGGAGTCGGAGATCCGCCGCATCGGCCGCGTCGCCTTCGACATCGCCGGCAAGCGTGGCGGGCGGGTGTGCTCGGTGGACAAGGCCAACGTGCTCGAATGCACCGAGCTGTGGCGCGAGGTCATGACCGGGCTGGCCGGCGAATACCCGGACATCGAGCTTTCGCACATGTACGTGGACAATGCCGCCATGCAACTGGTCCGGGCGCCCAAGCAGTTCGACGTCATCGTGACCACCAACATGTTCGGCGATATCCTCTCGGACGAGGCGGCCATGCTTACCGGCTCCATCGGCATGTTGCCGTCGGCCTCGCTCAACGAGCAGGGGCAGGGCATGTACGAACCCATCCACGGCTCCGCGCCGGACATCGCCGGCAAGGGTATCGCCAACCCGCTGGCGACCATCCTGTCCGTGGCCATGATGCTGCGCTACAGTCTCGACCAGCCGGCGCTGGCCGATCGCATCGAGGCCGCCGTCGGCGCCGTGCTCGACCAGGGCCTGCGCACGCCCGACATCATGCAGCCCGGCATGCGCGAAGTGGGCACGGCTGAAATGGGCGATGCCGTGGTCGCTGCGCTGCGGAATTGATCATGGCCACGGAATCCACGGTATCCACTGAAACAGATTATGTTCCGTGGATTCGGTGGATTCCGTGGCTAATGAAGGCAACTTTCAGGAGTTAGGTGCAGATGAGCAAGACCTATGACGTGGCGGTAGTGGGCGCGACCGGGGCGGTCGGCGAGACCATGCTGGAGATCCTGGCGGAGCGGAAGTTTCCGGTCGGGGAGGTGTATGCGGTGGCCAGCAGCCGTTCGGCGGGCAAGAAGGTGCGCTTCGGCGATCGCCAGCTGGTGGTGCAGGACCTGGCCGAATTCGACTTTTCGAAGGTGCAGATCGGGCTGTTCTCGCCGGGTGCCTCGGTGTCGAAGGAATATGCGCCCAGGGCCGCGGCGGCGGGCTGCGTGGTGATCGACAACACCTCCCAGTTCCGCTATGAAGACGATATCCCGCTGGTGGTGCCGGAGGTCAATCCGGAGAAGGTGGCCGAGTACAGCAACCGCGGCATCATCGCCAACCCCAACTGTTCGACCATCCAGATGCTGGTGGCCCTGAAGCCGATCCACGATGCCGCGGGCATCGAGCGCATCAACGTCTGTACCTACCAGGCGGTGTCCGGCACCGGCAAGGAGGCCATCGAGGAACTGGCCACCCAGAGTGCCCGGCTGCTCAACGGCCAGCCCATCGAGACCCAGGTGTACCCGAAGCAGATCGCCTTCAACTGCCTGCCGCACATCGATGTGTTCATGGACAACGGCTACACCAAGGAAGAGATGAAGATGGTGTGGGAGACTCGCAAGATCATGGGTGACGACCGCATCGAGGTGAATCCGACCTGTGTCCGGGTGCCGGTCTTCTACGGTCATTCCGAGGCCGTCCATATCGAAACCCGCGACAAGATCACTGCCGACCGGGCCCGCGAACTGCTGGCGCAGGCACCGGGCGTGGTGGTGATGGACGTCCACGCCGACGGGGGTTACCCCACGGCGGTGACCGAAGCTGCGAACCATGACCCGGTTTACGTGGGCCGGATCCGGGAGGATATTTCCCATCCGAAAGGTTTAGATTTGTGGGTGGTCGCCGATAATGTGCGCAAAGGTGCGGCACTGAACAGCATCCAGATCGCGGAACTGTTGGTCAAAGACCATTTGTAGGCTATAGTTGACCGGGAGCCGCTAAAGAAAAACCCTGACAGTCCGTTTACTTGCATCAAGTTTTTCAGACAGGCCACAGGTTCGGGCCCGCACCGGAGAGCGGCGCCCTTGACCACGAGAGGACACAAAATGGTTAGGAAATCGGCCCTGGTCACGGCCATGCTCGGAGCCTTCGCCAGCCAGTCGTTCGCGCTCGGACTCGGCGACATCAGACTCAATTCCGCCCTCAACCAGCCTCTCGACGCCGAAGTCGAGCTGCTGTCACCCACCCCCAAGGAACTCAACGAGCTGCGCGTGACCCTGGCGCCGCCCGAGGCCTACCGGAAGGCGGGGCTGGAGCGGGTGCACTTCCATACCCGCATGCGGTTCAGCGTCGAGAAGCGCCCCGACGGCAGCGCGGTGGTCCGGATCACCACCCGCGATCCGGTGCGCGAGCCCTTCCTGGATTTCCTGCTCGAGGCGAGCTGGAGCGCGGGCCAGGTGATCCGCGAATACACGGTGCTCGTCGACCCCCCGGTCCTGATGCCTGCGCCGGCGCCGGCGACGCAGGCCGCGACCACGACTGCGCCGGCGCCCCGGACTGAACCGCGTCGGGCTGCGGCACCGCAGCCGGCCGTGCGCGCGCCGCGCATGACCGCCCGTGCCGGGGAATATGGCCCCACCCGGCGCAACGATACCCTGTGGCAGATCGCCGAACAGGTACGCCCCGACGGCGGGGTGACCATGGAACAGACCATGCTCGCGCTGCTGGAGGCCAATCCCGAGGCCTTCAGTCACGGCAACATCAACTACCTGAAGGCGGGCTACGTGCTGCGTATCCCCTCCCGCGAGGAGATGACCGCGATCAGCCAGGCCGAGGCCCGGCGCGAAGTCAGCCGCCAGAACCGCCTGTGGCGGGAAGGGCGGGCGTCGGCGACGCAGGCGGCCCGCAGCGGCACCATCGAGCGCAAGCCCGCAGCGACTGGCGGCGGCGCCGCGGCAGTGGCACCGGAGGCCCCGGCGGACGCCCAGCTCAAGCTGGTCGCACCGGACAAGGCCGCTTCGGCTTCCGCCGGTGCCGGTACCGGCGGCGAGGCCGCGCTGGACGATATGCGCAGCGAACTGGCGGTTGCCGTCGAGGCGGTCCAGGCCCAGCAGCAGCAGAACCAGGAACTCAGTGATCGCCTGGCCCAGCTCGAGGCCCAGATCGCCCAGCTGCACCGTCTGATCCAGCTCAAGGACCAGGAGCTGGCCCGGTTGCAGGGCGGCGTGGCCGGACAGGCCCCTGTCCCGGCCGGGGAGACGCCTGCCGGGACTGCGCCGGCTGAAGCGGTGCCGGAAACGGCAGCCGAGTCCCCGGCAGTTGCCCCCGAACCGGAGACGCCGGCGACAGCCGCGCGAGCCCCGGAGGCCCAGCCCGGGTCCGTGCCGCCGTCGATGGAAGAAGAGATCGTCGAGGAGACCTCGGCACAGGTTGCGGACGAGGGCCTGGTGGCGAAGTTCATGAACAACCCGTTGTGGCAGGCGGGTGCCGCCCTGGTGGTAGTACTGATAGGCCTGTTCGCCTGGCTCGGCGGTCGCCGCCGGCGCATGGAAGGCACCGACTTCCAGGAAAGCATCCTGGCGGGTGGCGAGGCGCCCCGGACACCGGCGCCGGCCACGCCGGCCCCGGCCACTGCAGCCGCAGCCGGGGCCGCGGCGGTTGCCGGTGCAGCGGAGCAGGCGGGTGCCCCGGCCGAGACGACGGCTGATCAGGGCAAGCAGGAGACGCCCTCGGATTCCACCCTGTTCACCGACTTCTCGGTCAGCGACATGGGGGCCATCCAGAACGAGGCCGAGGCCGATCCCATCGCCGAAGCCGATGTCTACCTGGCCTACGGTCGCTTCCAGCAGGCCGAGGAGCTGATCAAGAGTGCCATCGAGGCCGAACCGGAGCGGATCGAACTGCGTGGCAAGCTGCTCGAGATCTACCATGCCGCCCGCAACGTTCCCGCCTTCGACGCCGAGGCCGAGGCCCTGGCCGCGCGTCTGGCCGGTGCCGAGGATCCGGTCTGGGATCACGTGATGGAGATGGGTCGCGAACTGAATCCCGGCAATCCGCTGTACGGCGGCGAGGGCGCCGAGGCAGCGGCCACGCCGGAGGCCCCTGAAGCCGAGCCCGAGGCATCCGCAGAGGCGACCGACGCGCTGGAGATGCTCGAGGGTCTGGAGGTTCCGGGCGGTGCGGGCGAAGAAGCGGCGCCGGCGGAGGAAGAAGACAACAGCCTGGAGTTCTCGCTGGAGGGGCTGGAGTCCTTTGGCGGAGAGAGCGAATCGCCCGAATCCGAGGCCGCCGCCCCGGCTGACGAGGGGCTCGATTTCCAGATGGACGAAAGCCCGACCGAGGATCTGGTCAGCAGCGCCACCGAGGAGATCGAGGAGGCGCTCGGTGGCGAGGGTTCGCTGGCCACGTCCGACGAGGTCGCTACCAAGCTGGATCTTGCCCGCGCCTATGTGGAAATGGGTGACCCGGAAGGTGCCCGCAGTATCCTCTCCGAGGTTCTGGACGAGGGCAACGAGGACCAGCGCAAGGAGGCCCAGGCGCTGCTCGACCAGCTCGGCTGAGGCCCGACCATGGAAAGCCGCGCGGCCCCGAGGCCGGGCGAAAATCCACCAGGGCCGCAGCAGGAAGCGGGCGGCCACAAACCGTGCTCCGGAAAATGGGGCCTGACTCCGGCCCGTCGCCCGCCAACACAACAGCTTGTCTACCGCCCACTTCCGCCCTGACGCAATATGCGGGCCAGCTCCCCGGGCCGTTGCTTTTGACCTGTAGGTTGTCATGACCCGCATCGCACTCGGCATCGAATACGACGGCAGCGCCTTCAACGGCTGGCAGAGCCAGCCGCATGCGCCCAGCGTCCAGGACGCGGTGGAGGCGGCGCTGTCCAGGGTGGCCGACCATCGCGTGCGGGTGGTCTGCGCTGGGCGCACCGACACCGGCGTGCATGCCACCGCCCAGGTGGTGCACTTCGATACCCATGCCGTGCGCGAGCGGCATGCCTGGGTGCTGGGGGGCAATGCCAACCTGCCGGACACCGTCAGTATCCTCTGGGCGCGCGAGGTCGCGGACGACTTCCACGCCCGGTTCTCGGCCCGGACCCGCAGCTATCGCTATGTCATCCTGCGCCGCGCCGCGCGGCCGGCGCTGCTGGCGCGGCGGGTGAGCTGGGTTCACAAGGCGCTCGATGTCGCGCCCATGCAGGCTGCCGCCCGCCATCTGCTGGGCGAGCACGACTTCAGCGCCTTCCGGGCACTGGCCTGCCAGGCGAAGCATCCGGTGCGCACCATCCACCGGCTGGAGCTGAGCGAGGCCGGTCCCTTCATCCATCTCGATATCGAGGCCAATGCCTTCCTGCACCACATGGTGCGCAACATCGCGGGCACCCTGATGGCGGTCGGCAGTGGCGAGCGCTCGCCGGACTGGGTCGCCGAGGTGCTGGCCGCGCGGGATCGGGCCCTGGCCGGGATTACCGCGCCCCCCGATGGCCTGTATCTCGTCGGCGTGCGCTATCCGCAGGCCTTCGGCCTGCCCGGGAGCGGGTGGTTGCCGGCGTTTCAGGCCTGATCCGCGTCCCGGCTCCGGCATGGCGCCCCGGGTGGGGGAGTGGCAAAATGGGCAATCCGGACGCGCGCTGCACGCTTGGCCTGTGCGCGCAATCCGACCATTGAATGACGAGCGAGGTTCCTTGAACACGCCAAGCCCGAAAGTTGCACGAAGCTGCCGGATGGATGTGCGTCTGGCGTGTTCGAGCGTGCCGCTTTGGAGCGAAAAGCGTAGCCATTGCTACGTTTTGAGTGAAAAGCGGTGCGATCGGGCGCGCCAGGCGCGCAGACGCCGGCAGAGCGGTGCGGTAACAAACCGCTACCCGCTGATATACGAAGAATGCGCTTGATAAACATGGCGCGATTCCAGTTTTCAGCGGCTTCGTGCAATTTTCGGGCTAACCGGGTGCGGGTCAAGATCTGCGGCATTACCCGCACCGAGGACGCGGCCGCCGCATCGGCAGCCGGTGCCGATGCCATTGGTCTGGTATTCCATAATCCAAGCCCCCGCGCGGTGACGCCCGCGCAGGCCGCCGCGCTGGCCGCCGCGCTGCCGCCGTTCGTGACCCGGGTGGGGCTGTTCGTGGATGCGTCGCCGGAGCGGGTGCGCGCCACGCTGGACGCGGTCCATCTGGACCTGCTGCAGTTCCACGGCGATGAGCCGCCCGAGTACTGCGCGGCCTTCGGCCGGCCCTGGCTCAAGGCCATCCGCCTGCGCCCGGGCCTGGACCTGGCCGCCGAGGCGGAGCGTTACGCCGATGCCTGCGGCCTGCTGGTCGATGCCTGGCATCCGGAACTGCCCGGCGGTACCGGTGAGCTGGGCGACTGGTCGCGGATTCCGGAGCGGCTGCCGCGGCCGCTGGTGCTGGCGGGCGGCCTGACGCCGGACAATGTCGGCGAGGCCATCGCCCGGGTGCGTCCCTGGGCCGTCGATGTCAGCAGCGGCGTGGAAAGCGAAAAGGGCATCAAGGATGCCGCATTGATCGAAGCCTTCATGCAAGGAGTGAATCGTGTCCACACCCAGTGAGGCCGTCACGGCCACCACCGGCGAGCTGCCGGACGAGAACGGGCACTTCGGGCCCTACGGTGGACGTTTCGTCGCCGAGACCCTGATGGAGCCCATCGAGGAACTGCGCCAGGCCTACGAACGCCTGCGCAACGATCCCGAATTCCGGGCCGAGCTGGACCGCGATCTGGCCCACTACGTGGGTCGTCCGTCGCCGCTCTATCACGCCGAGCGCTGGAGCCGGCGGCTCGGCGGCGCGCAGATCTGGCTCAAGCGCGAGGATCTGAACCACACCGGCGCGCACAAGATCAACAACACCGTCGGCCAGGCCCTGCTGGCCCGCCACATGGGCAAGACGCGCGTGATCGGAGAGACCGGCGCCGGCCAGCACGGCGTGGCCACGGCCACGGTGGCGGCGCGGCTGGGCATGGAGTGCGTCATCTACATGGGGGCCGAGGACATCCGCCGCCAGGCCATCAATGTCTATCGCATGCGCCTGCTCGGGGCCGAGGTGATCGGCGTGGAGTCCGGCTCCAGGACCCTCAAGGACGCGCTCAACGAGGCCATGCGCGACTGGGTGACCCACGTCGATACCACCTTCTACATCATCGGCACCGTGGCCGGACCGCATCCCTATCCGGCGCTGGTGCGCGACTTCCAGGCAGTGATCGGCCGGGAGGCGCGGCAGCAGATGCTGGATCAGGCGGGCTGCCTGCCGGATGCGCTGGTCGCCTGCGTGGGCGGAGGCTCGAACGCCATCGGCCTGTTCCATCCCTTCCTGGCCGACGAAGGTGTGGCCATGTACGGCGTCGAGGGTGGCGGCGAGGGCATCGCAAGCGGCCGTCATGCCGCGCCCCTGTGCGCGGGGCGGCCCGGCGTGCTGCACGGCAACCGCACCTACCTGATGGAAGACGAGGACGGCCAGATCATCGAGACTCACTCCATCTCCGCAGGGCTGGACTATCCGGGCGTGGGGCCGGAACATGCCTGGCTCAGGGACATCGGCCGCGCGCAGTATGTGGCGGCCACCGACAGCGAGGCGCTGGACGCCTTCCACGAACTGACCCGCACCGAGGGCATCCTGCCGGCGCTCGAATCCAGTCATGCCCTGGCCCACGCCGCGAAGCTCGCGCGCGAGATGCGCCCCGATCAGCATGTGGTGGTCAATCTGTCCGGACGCGGCGACAAGGACATCCACACCGTGGCGGCGCACGAGGGGATCGAGGTATGAGTCGCATCCAGGCCCGCTTCGAGCGGCTGAAATCCGAAGGTCGCAAGGTGCTCGTTCCCTATGTCACGGCCGGTGATCCGCAGCCGGACGTCACCGTGCCCCTGATGCATGCCATGGTCGAGGCCGGCGCCGACATCATCGAGCTGGGCGTGCCCTTTTCCGACCCCATGGCGGATGGTCCGACCATCCAGGCTGCCTGCGAGCGCGCCCTGCGCCATCACGTCAGCCTGCGCCAGGTGCTGGGCATGGTGCGCAGCTTCCGCGAGCGTGATGCCGACACGCCCGTGGTGCTGATGGGGTATCTCAATCCCGTCGAAGTGATGGGTTACGAGGCCTTCGCCGAGGCTGCGCGCGAGGCCGGCGTCGATGGTGCCCTGACCGTCGACCTGCCGCCCGAGGAGGCGCATGATCTGGTGGTTGCCTTGCGGGGTGCCGGGATCGATCCCATCTTCCTGCTGTCGCCGACCACTGGCGAGACGCGCATGGACCGCATTGCCTCCGTGGCCAGCGGCTTTCTCTACTACGTGTCCTTCAAGGGCGTGACCGGCGCCAACCGGCTCGATGTGTCCGCGGTCGCCGAGAGGCTGAGCCTGATCCGGCGTCATACCGCGCTGCCGCTCGGTGTCGGCTTCGGCATCCGCGATGCCGAGTCGGCTGCCGCCGTGGCACGGGTGGCGGATGCCGTGGTGGTGGGCAGCGCGCTGGTGCAGCGGGTGGCGGAGCTGGCCGACCGGCCGGAGGCGATCGCCCCGGCGGTGACCGGGGTGCTGCGCGAGATGCGCGCGGCCATGGACGTGGCCACAGGCGCGACCCATCCGGCGGCGCCCGGCAAGCAACAGGAAACAGGCTCATGAGCTGGTTCGAGAAACTGATGCCCAGCCGCATTCGCACCGAGGGCGGCAGCAAACGCACGGTGCCGGAAGGCCTGTGGACCAAGTGCGACGCCTGCGGCTCGGTGCTGTACCGCGCCGAGCTGGAACGCAATCTCGAAGTCTGCCCCAAGTGCTCGCATCACATGCGCATCGGTGCGCGGCGGCGGCTGGAGACCTTTCTCGATGAATCGCCGCGTACCGAGCTGGCCGCCGAGGTGCATCCGGTCGATGTGCTCAAGTTCAAGGACAGCAAGAAGTACAGGGATCGTCTCGCCCAGGCGCAGAAGAAGACCGGCGAGACCGATGCGCTGGTGGTGATGGAAGGAGAGCTGTGCGGCATCCCGCTGGTCGCCTGCGCCTTCGAGTTCGGCTTCATGGGCGGTTCCATGGGCGCGGTGGTGGGCGAGCGCTTCGTGCGCGCGGTCGACCACTGCATGGAGCAGCGCATGCCGCTGGTCTGCTTCTCCGCCAGCGGCGGTGCGCGCATGCAGGAAGCCCTGTTCTCTCTGATGCAGATGGCCAAGACCTCGGCTGCGCTGGGGCGCTTGAAACAGG
Source organism: Thiohalobacter sp. (assembly GCF_027000115.1). Lineage (NCBI taxonomy): Bacteria > Pseudomonadati > Pseudomonadota > Gammaproteobacteria > Thiohalobacterales > Thiohalobacteraceae > Thiohalobacter > Thiohalobacter sp. The sequence goes on from NZ_JALTON010000015.1 coordinate 17,328, forward strand.
CCGGCCTGCCTTACGTTTCGGTACTCACCGATCCGACCATGGGGGGCGTGTCGGCCAGTCTGGCCATGCTGGGTGACGTGCACATCGCCGAGCCCAATGCCCTGATCGGCTTTGCCGGTCCGCGGGTGATCGAGCAGACGGTGCGGGAGACCCTGCCGGAAGGCTTCCAGCGCAGCGAGTTCCTGCTCGAACATGGCGCCATCGACATGATCGTCGATCGCCGCGAACTGCGCGAGCGCATCGCCCGCCTGCTGGCCATGTTCACCCACCGCGCGGCCTCCTGATCGCGGAAGCCGTGCGCTTCCCGACGCTGGACGCCTGGCTGGCGTGGCAAGAGACCCTGCATCCCCGCGCCATCGATCTCGGCCTGGAGCGGGTCGCGGTCGTGGCGCGCCGCCTCGGCCTGGACAAACCGTCCTGCACCACCGTCACCGTCGCCGGCACCAACGGCAAGGGCTCCAGCGTGGCCATGCTGGAGGCCGTGCTGCGCGCGGCGGGGCGGCGCGTGGGCGCCTATACCTCGCCGCACCTGCTGCGCTACAACGAGCGCATCCGCATCGACGGTTCGGAGATCGATGATGCGTCGCTGATGGCCGCCTTCGAGCGCGTCGACCAGGCTCGTGGCGACACCACGTTGTCCTATTTCGAGTTCGGTACCCTGGCTGCGCTGCTGCTGTTCGCCGAGGCCGGACTGGACCTGCAGCTGCTGGAGGTGGGTCTGGGCGGTCGGCTGGATGCGGTCAATGTGGTGGCTGCCGATGTCGCGCTGGTCACCCGCGTCGATCTCGACCATTGTGACTGGCTCGGCGACGACCGGGAATCCATCGGCCGGGAGAAGGCCGGTATCTTCCGCTGCGGCCGGCCGGCCATCGTTGCCGATCCCCGCCCGCCGGCCACGCTGGCCGAAACGGCTGCGGAGGTCGGTGCCGACCTGCGGCTGCGTGGCCGCGACTTTGACATTGCCCGTCTCGGTGCCGACGGTCGCTGGGACTGGACGGGCCGCAAATGGCGTTTCCAGGGCCTGCCTGCCCCGGCCTTGACCGGTGTGCACCAGTACGACAACGCTGCGGGTGTCCTCGCTGCGCTCGAAGCACTGCCGGGCGGTCTGGCGCCCCCTCGCGAGGCCGTTGCGGAGGGGCTGGCCGCGGTACGGCTGCCGGGACGGCTGGAGAGGCGCGCGGGCCGGGTTCCCCTGTTGCTCGACGTGGCCCACAATCCCGATGCCTGCGCGCGGCTGGCCAGTTACCTGGCCGCCAATCCAGTTCCCGGCCGCACCCTGGCGGTGCTGGGTGTCCTGGCGGACAAGGATCTCGCGGACATGCTGGCGCCGTTGCGCGATCGGGTGGATGCCTGGTACGCCGCCACCACGGCGGGAACGCGCGGGTTGTCGGCGGAGGCCCTGGCGATGCGGCTGCGTGACGCGGGCATCGAGCCGGCGGGGCAGGGCAGGGTCGCGGCCCTGGTGACCGAATTGCAGCGCACGGCCGTGCCGGGGGACCGTATTCTGGTGTTCGGTTCCTTCCTGACCGTGGCGGAAGCGTTATAATCCCCATTTCCCGATTCCGCGAGGCAAGCCGTGGATTCCAAGCTCAAGCAACGCCTGGTGGGTGCCGTGGTCCTGGTCGCCCTGGCCGTGATCCTGGTGCCCATGATCCTGGAAAGCCCCGAGGATCTCGGTGAGCCCGGCAGCAACCTGCCGCCCATGCCCGAGGCGATCATCCGCGAACCCGCCGAGCCCCTGGTGCTGCCGCCGCCGGAGGTGACGGCCCCCGCGCCGCCGGAGGGGCTGGTGGAGGCACCGGCGACGGCAACGGCCGAACCCATGGCCGCGGCAGCGGAGCCGGCGCAGCCCTCGTCGGCATCGGTCGCCGAGGAAAACGCGGCTGGCGCCAGTCCTGCGCCCGCTGTCGAGACGCCGCCGGTGAAGCCTGCGGTGCCGGCGTCCACCCCACCACCGGAGCTGACCGGCTGGGTCGTGCAGCTCGGCAGCTTTTCCAGCGAGGCCAACGCCACGGCGCTGCGGGACAGGGCGCGCGCGCTGGGCTATGCCGCCTTCGTGCAGCCGGCGAAGACGCCCAAGGGGACCACCTACCGGGTCCGGGTCGGACCCGAGCTGGAGCGGGCGCGGGCGGAGAAGCTGCGCGACGAGCTGAAACAGAAACTCGGCATGGCCGGCATGGTCACCCATCACCCCTGATGGCGGCAGGGCAGATATCCAGGGGGCGGCCCGGCAGCGGGCCGCGGGGGCAGGGCGTCACATGACCGGCGCCGACATTGTCATTCTGGTGATCATCGCCATCTCGGCGCTGCTGAGCCTGGTCCGGGGCTTCATGAAGGAAGCGCTGTCGCTGGTGACCTGGATCGCGGCCTTCTGGGTGTCGCTGGCGTTCACCGACCGCGCCGCCGCTCTGCTGGCGAACTGGGTGAGTCTGCCCTCGGCCCGCGCGGCGCTGGCCTTCGCCGGCCTGTTCGTGACCGTGCTGCTGCTGGGCGGGCTGGTGAACTACCTGATCGGGCAGCTGGTACGCAAGACCGGCCTCGGCGGCACCGACCGCATGCTGGGTATGGTATTTGGCGTGGTGCGCGGCGCCATGGTGGTGGCGGTGCTGGTACTGTTGGCCGGGTTGACCGCCGTGCCCCAGGATCCCTGGTGGCAGGACTCGATCCTGCTGCCGCATTTCGAGCGCATCGCGCTCTGGCTGCGGGATTTCCTGCCGCCGGACGTGGCGGCGGACGTGCATTTCGACTGACAGGGGAGTAGTTTCCTACCATGTGCGGAATCATAGGCATCGTGGCCCAGGAGCGCGTGAATCAGGCGCTCTACGATGGCCTGACGGTACTCCAGCATCGCGGGCAGGACGCGGCCGGCATCATGACCTGCGACGGCGATCGCCTCTATCTGCGCAAGGACAACGGCCTGGTTCGGGACGTCTTTCACACCCGCCACATGCTGCGGCTGCATGGCAACATGGGTATCGGCCATGTGCGCTATCCGACGGCCGGTTGCGAATCCAGTGCCGAGGCACAGCCTTTCTATGTCAACTCCCCCTATGGCATCAGCCTGGCCCACAACGGCAATCTGACCAATGCCGTGCAGCTCAAGCAGGATCTGTTCCGCGAGGACCTGCGCCACATCAACACCGATTCCGATTCCGAGATCCTGCTCAACATCTTTGCCCATGAACTGTTGCGCCAGGGCAAGCTGGAAGTGAGCGCGGAGGACATATTCGGGGCCATCGAGGCCGTGCACCGGCGCTGCCGCGGCGCCTATGCCGCCGTGGCCATGGTAACCGGTTATGGCATCGTCGCCTTTCGCGATCCTTTCGGCATCCGACCGCTGGTGGTGGGCGAACGCAGCGGTGCCGGTGGCGTGAAGGAGTATGCCTTTGCCTCCGAAAGCGTGGCGCTGGACGTGCTCGGTTACCAGTTGATCGGCGACGTGGCGCCCGGGGAGGCCGTCATCGCCACCCTGGACGGGCAGCTGCATCGGCGGGTCTGCGCGGCAGATGCGCAGTATGCGACCTGCATCTTCGAATTCGTCTACCTGGCGCGGCCCGACTCCATCATCGATGACGTGTCGGTGTACAAGGCCCGGCTGCGCATGGGCGAGAAGCTGGCGGCCAAGATCCGCCGGGAATGGCCGGAGCACGACATCGACGTGGTGATTCCCATTCCCGATACCAGCCGCACCTCGGCCCTGGAACTGGCCAACAATCTCGGCGTGAAGTATCGCGAGGGCTTCATCAAGAACCGCTATATCGGGCGCACCTTCATCATGCCCGGCCAGCAGCAGCGCAGAAAATCGGTGCGCCAGAAGCTCAATGCCATCGACCTGGAGTTCCGGGGCAAGAACGTGTTGCTGGTCGACGATTCCATCGTTCGTGGTACCACCTCGGGGCAGATCATCCAGATGGCCCGCGAGGCCGGCGCGCGCCGGGTGTACTTTGCTTCCGCGGCGCCGCCCGTGCGCTACCCCAATGTGTACGGTATCGACATGCCCACCCGCGAGGAACTGGTGGCCTACAACCGCACGGTCGAGGAAATAGCGGAAGTGATCGGTGCCGATCGCCTCATCTACCAGGATCTGGAGGATCTCGTCCGCGCGGTGCAGAAGGGCAACCCCAGGCTCGCCCGCTTCGACACCTCGGTATTCAATGGCGAATACGTCACCGGGGACGTGGACGAGTCCTACCTGCAGCACCTGGAGGATGTCCGCAACGATGCCGCCAAGGCCGCGCGTCGCAGTGCCGACGAGGAAGTCATCGAGCTGCACAACACTGCTTGAGGTTCAGGCCGTTCTGCCCCGGGCAAACTCACTGAGCTGACTGGCAAGCGGCCGTGGCCGGGCCAGCGCGTAGCCCTGCCCGAAATCCACGCTCATGGCCACCAGCTCGTCCAGCACCTGTTGGTCCTGCACGAACTCCGCCAGCGTTTCCATGCCCAGGGCATGTCCGATCTGGTTGATGGACTCGACCAGTGTCCGGTCCAGTGGTTCGCGCGGGATCTCGCGCACGAAGCTGCCGTCGATCTTGAGCAGGTCGACGGGCAGGTTCTTGAGATAGCCGAAGGAACTCAGACCGCTGCCGAAGTCGTCCAGGGCAAGACGGCAGCCGTGCTCACGTATACGGCGGATGAAGTGCGCTGCATGGGCGAGATGGGAAACGGCGGCGGTTTCCGTGATCTCGAAGCACAGGTGAGGTGCGAGCCCGGGGTTGCCTTCCAGTAACGCGATCACTTCCTCGATGAAGCCCCGGTCACCGATCGACTGGCCCGAGAGGTTGATGGAAAAGCAGATGTCCTTGCCATTCCGCGCCCAGCCGTTGCGGCCCAGCTCCGCCACGACGCTGCGCAGCACCCAGCGATCGATTCGCGGCATCAGATTATAGCGTTCGGCAGCAGGAATGAAGGCTCCGGGCGGAACCAGTTTCCCGTTCCGGTCCTCGAGTCGCAGCAGGATCTCGCCGAAATGGACATCCTCACGCGGGGCAACCGATACGATCGGCTGGTAATAGAGCATGAAACGATCCTCGGCCAGTGCCTCGTTGATGCGCTGGACCCACTGCATCTCGCCCGCGCGCCGGCTGATGGCCAGGTCACCGGCATGGCAGGCATACACGCGATTGCGTCCGGTTTCCTTGGCGAGATAACAGGCGCTGTCCGCAAGGCTGAACAATTCGTAGAGATTGCCGCTGTCGCCGTTCAGCGGTACCAGCCCGATACTGACGCTGATCGAGAACTGCTTGTCGTCCCAGGTGAAACCCAGGTTCTCGACCGCGTGCCGGATGCGATCGAGCATGACCCGTGCGCCGTCCTCGTCGCAACGCCTGAGCAGCACCGCGAACTCATCACCGCCCATGCGCGCTACCAGATCGGTGTCCCGTATCAGCAGCCGGAGCTGCTCGGCCACACGTTTCAGCAGTTCATCGCCAGCCAGATGCCCCGCAGTATCGTTGACGATCTTGAACTGGTCGAGATCGATGAATGCCAGCCAGAATGTCTTCTCCTGGATCCGTGCTTCCTCCAGCGCCTCCCGTATTCGATTCTCGAACTCGCGACGGTTGATGAGTCCGGTCAGGGCGTCATGGCGGGCGTGATAGGCGAGCTGGTTGGAAAGCGCCCGCATGCGGGTGACGTCGCGGAACACCAGGATGGCGCCCCTGAGCATGCCGTTCCGGCCATAAATGGGCGTGGCGGTGTACTCGATGGCGATCTGTTCCTGGTCGAGGCGGCGAAGCAGGGTGTCGCCGTCGGAGTTAACCGTCCCCGGTTGTTCCAGCACGCGGCCGAGCGGATCGAGCTGTTGCCGGGGGTACGCCTCGGACAGGATGTGCAGGATCTCCTGTACCGGGCGGCCGATGGCTTCCTCGGGCGCAAGGCCGATGAGTTCGGCCGCGGCGCGGTTGATCTCCGCGACGCGCCCATTGGCATGCACGCTGATCACGCCGTCGCCGATGGCGTACAGCGTGGTCTGGTAGTGTTCACGCGCGGCATCCAGAGACTCGGCGGCCTCGCTGGTAATGCGCTGGACGCGGCGGGCGATGAGGAAACTCAGCAGAGCGAGCATCAGGGCCAGAATGACCAGCGCGAGGCGGGTGTGAAACAGCTCCTGGTGGGCCTGCGCCAGCGCCCGCTGGGCGTTGTCCTTGCGACTCGCGACCAGGGTGGAGAGGGTCTTGAAGACGGCGTCCTGTCCCGGCAGTACGACGTCCTGCAGCAGCGCCAGTGCCGCGTCGCCTTCTCCGGCGAGCAGGGATTCGGCGATTGTTCTCTGCAAGGCACCGACCCGAGCGGTCATGTTGCGCTGTTCCCGGAGCAAGCGGCGTTCGTTCTCGTCCAGGGGCAGGGTCATGAGTTCGCTGCGCGCTTCGGCGAAGCGTGCACCCATTTCATTGATCCGCATCCACTCCGCGTCCATGTCGAAGGGATCGGACAGCAGCAGCATCTTCTGCAGCGAGACCGTGCGCTCGCGGGCCGCGGTGCGCATCTGGTAGATGAGGTCTATCTTGCGGTAGTCGTTCTCGATCAGGCGCTCGAGACGCATGACATCCCGGGTCAGCACGCTGACTGCAATCAGCGTGGAGAGCAGCATCAGGCCGACGATGGCGGCGAATCCGAGCATCACGACCGGTCGGCCGTGGCGGTCCGTGGCGGCGTGCGGCCACTGGCTGGCAGGCCGGGTGGGCACCATGGGCTCCTCCCGCGGGGGTGGTAGCCCAAGCATAGTATCCGGAGAAGTGTTTTTCCCGGACCACGGGCAGCGCGGTGGGCAGGATCACCCGCACCCGCGCCGTGATTGCTCGGCTCGGCCGGAGAGAACCGCGTTTTTCAGATGGTTATTGACCCGGCAACCCAATATGTCGTGTGACGCCGGGCAGGGGATTTCTCTGCGCCTGAACACGGCATATTGGGTTGCCGGGTCAATACATCCTGATCCCGTAACTTTTCAGCGCGCGAACTGTTTTATGGTTCCCGCAAGCCGGTCGATGGTGCGTGCCAGTTCCTGATTGGCCGCTTCCACCTGGTTGCCCGACTCGTTCACCAGGCGAGACGCCTCATTGATACTGAGGATATTCTGGTTGATCTCGTGCGCCACTGCACTCTGTTCCTCAGCAGCCGTGGCAATCTGTTCGCTCATGCTGGTGATCCGCTCCATGGCCTGTTTGATTTCACTCAATGCATCTCGGGCCTTGGCAGTGGTGGTTTCGGTCCGCATCATACGGCCCTGCACCGCCTCCAGTCGCTCGCTGGCCTGGTTGGTGGCCTGCTGCAACTGTTCGATCATGTGCTGGATCTCGTCCGTGGAGGTCTGGGTGCGGCTGGCGAGGGTGCGGACTTCGTCCGCGACGACCGCGAAGCCCCGGCCCTGTTCACCGGCCCGGGCCGCTTCGATGGCTGCATTGAGTGCCAGCAGATTGGTTTGTTCGGCAATGCCGCGGATGACATCGATCACGGTGCCGATTTGGTCGCTGCCCTCCTTGAGGGTCGAAACCACCTCGTGTACCTGGCCCAGTGCGGTGGCCAGCTCGCCCACCTCGCCCGCCACCTGATCGACCACGGCCGAACCCTGTCGACTGGAGGCATCGGCCTCGCCGATCGCTTCCGAGGTCTGCGCGGCATTGCGCGCTACCTCGGATACAGTGGCCGTCATTTCTTCCATGGCCGTAGCAACTTGTGCCACGTCGGTTGTCTGTTTTCCCAGTTGCTGGCAGCTTCTGGAAATCTGCTGGTGGTTTTCCGCGGCCACGAACTCCAGGTGGTCTACAGCTTCGCGCATCCGACACACCAGCGTTTCCATGAGCTGCCGCTGGTAGTGCTGGACGAGCTGAAGCTGACCCAGTTCGTCATGGCGGCCGGTGTAAAGCGGTCGCATGATGGCATTGTCATAGATGCTGCGGGATTCCTCGGCTGCCCGTCGCCAGGGATGGCTGACCCGGCTGGCACCGACCCAGGCGGTCAGGGCGCCGGCACCGGCGGCTATCAGCGGGTGCCAGGCCAGACCCGCCACGACCGCGATGCCGGTAAGCGAGGCCGCTGCCAGGATGCGCGCGCGGAGCCCGGGTCTGGGCAGCCATGTAGGCCAGACACTCTTGCCGCCGCTCATGAGACGGGCATACAGGCGGGTGGCGCGCGCCACCCGCTCCCGCGTGGGTTTCACGCGAACGGATTGATAGCCGGTAACCTGCCCGTTCTCGACGATAGGTGTGACAATGGCGTCCACCCAGTAGTAGTCGCCGCTCTTGCTGCGGTTCTTGACCAGTCCCATCCATGGGCGAGCGGCCTTGAGGTGTTGCCAGAGGTTGGCAAAGGCGGCCGGTGGCATGTCGGGATGACGGACGACGTTGTGACTGACACCGAGGAGTTCGTTCTCGTTGAATCCCGAGATTTCAATGAAATCCGGGTTGCAATGACGGATGATGCCTTTCAGGTCGGTGGTGGAGATGAATCGCCGATCTTCGGCATAGTCCAATTCGTGGTCCGTTACCGGCAGATTTCGTTTCATGGCTCCCTCCAAGTCAACGAAAAACTGAGGCAAGATGTGGAAAACTTGGCTGCTATCCAGAGTCGGCGGGTTCTTGGCCAACTTTAGCCCCCATCTTCCACCAGGGCGGCAGCGGGCGGCAGGCGCCTCGTTGTCCTGGCAGGCAATGAACCGGATACGACTTGTATCCGCCCGCATCCTGGTGGCGGGGCTGTTGTGTGCCGGAAAGGGCCTGGCGTGATTGCCGGCCCTGCGGATTTCTGCTAAGTTGTTGATGCGCCGATTTGAACTCAGCTTGCGGGCGCGGGAAAGAAATCCAGCTAAAGCGAGAGCGGCCTGCTTTCGCATCGGTGAAGCGGGTTTTTTTGTGCCCGGGGGGCCTTGCCATGAACGAAGACAAGCATTACCGACCGGCCACCCTGGCCGTCCGCGCCGGCCAGCGGCGAACCGCCGAGGGGGAGCATGCCGAACCCCTGTTCCTGACTTCGAGCTATGTGTTCGGCTCGGCCGCCGAGGCGGCCGCGCGCTTCTCCGGTGCAGAGCCGGGCAACATCTATTCCCGTTTCACCAATCCCACCGTGCGCACCTTCGAGGCGCGGCTGGCGGCGCTGGAGGGCGGCGAACGCTGCGTGGCGACGGCCTCGGGCATGTCCGCCATCCTGGCCACCTGTCTGGGGCTGCTGAAGGCGGGCGACCACATCGCCTCCTCGCGAGCCATCTTCGGCAGCACCGTGGTGCTGTTCGACAACTATCTCGGCAAGCTCGGCATCGAGACCAGCTATGTGGATCTGGAGGATCTCGACGCCTGGGCCGCGGCCATCCGGCCCGAAACCCGGCTGCTGTTCCTGGAGTCTCCGTCCAATCCGCTCACCACGCTCGGCGACATCCGCGCCCTGGCCGATCTCGCCCATGCCAACAATTGCCTGCTGGTGGTGGACAACTGCTTCTGCACGCCGGCCCTGCAGCGGCCGCTGGCGCTGGGGGCGGACATCGTCATTCACTCTGCGACCAAGTATCTCGACGGCCAGGGCCGCTGCGTGGGTGGCGCCGTGGTCGGTGACGCGGAGCGCGTCGGCGGGGACGTGTACGGCTTCCTGCGTACCGCCGGCCCCACCATGAGCGCCTTCAATGCCTGGGTGTTCCTCAAGGGGCTGGAGACGCTGGCGCTGCGCATGCAGGCGCACTGCCGCAATGCGCAGCAACTGGCCGAGTGGCTGACGGCGCATCCGGCCGTGACCCGCGTCCATTACCCCGGGCTGGACTCGCATCCGCAGCATGAACTGGCCGGCCGCCAGCAGTCGGGTTACGGCGGTATCGTCAGCTTCGAGGTAAAGGGCGGGCAGGCGGGCGCCTGGCAGGTGGTGGATGCGACCGAGCTGCTGTCGATCACGGCCAACCTGGGCGATGCCAAGACCACCATCACCCATCCGGCCACCACGACCCACGGTCGGCTGAGTCCGGAACAGCGCGCGGCGGCGGGCATCACGGACGGCCTGCTCAGGGTGGCGGTGGGCCTGGAGGACGTGCGCGACATCCAGGAGGATCTGGCGCGCGGCCTGGACGCCTTGTGAGGGTCAGCTTTCTTCGCCGTTGCCGTTGGGCCGGATGCGCCCCACGCCCCAGTGGCAGATGTCGTTGTAGGAAAAGGGCTGGCCGGGTTGCAGTTCGCAGCCGGGCAGCACCCGTTCGATGATGACGGTGCAGCTGCTCTCCTGGGCGGCCTTGATGGGGTCCTCGTTGTAGCGCGGTAGGATGAGGAGCTGGGAAACCGCTTCGCCTTCGATCTCGAAGCCGTCGCCGTTGAGGTGGAGCAGGTAGTAGAAGGCACCGTTGCCGCCGCGGATCAGTCCCTCGCCTTCGACATGCAACGGGTTGTGGCCGGAAAAGTCCTCGGGTTCGAAGATTTCCAGCAGGTGGGTACGCGCTGCCATGGCCGTGCCTCCCCTCGTTCCCGTTTCGGGCAGCATGCACCAGCGCAAAGTCCGCTGTCAAAAACCGGTAATGATCGCGGCCGGTGCATTCGGGCAGATCCCTGCGCGAATCCGGTGCCAACCGGGAATCCGTATTAGAAATGATTCATAACTGTATGTGTAAGCTATGAATCCTGCTACGCATCTGCGTCACCGGTTGCTGGATCTGTTCCAGGTGGGCCTGGCGGCCGTGGCCGGCGATCGGGTGACCCGCGAGGCCCTGGCCGGGGGACGCGCCCGCCCCGTGCATCTGCTGGCCGTGGGCAAGGCGGCGGCTGCCATGGCGGCCGGGGCGCTGCAGGCGCTCGAGGGTCGGGTCGAGCGCGGGCTGGTGGTGGTTCCGCATGGCTATCCCGCCGAGGGACTGGAGGCGCTGCGGGTGCTGACGGCGGGACACCCGCTGCCCGATGCCGACAGCCTGGCGGCAGGCGCCGCCGCCCGCGACTTCGCGGCCGCCGTGCCGCCGGATCGCGAGCTGCTGGTGCTGCTCTCGGGCGGGGCGTCTGCGCTGATGGAGGCACTGCCGCCGGGCATGACGCTCGATGACCTGCGGCGGCTCACCGAATGGATGCTCGGCAGCGGGCTGGACATCCACGCCATGAACCGTGTTCGCCAGGCCGTGTCCCGCATCAAGGGTGGCGGTCTGGCCCGCTGTCTGCGCACGCCGCACGCCGAGGTACTGCTGATATCGGACGTTCCGGACGACGATCCCGCGGCCATCGGCTCCGGTCCCCTTCATGCGCCCCTGGACGGTCCGTTGCCGGCAGTGCCCGAGGCATTGAGCCGCTGGGTGCGCGAGGATGCGCCGGCCGGTACGCGCCCGCTGATTCCGCACCGTGTCATTGCCTCGGTGGATGATGCCCTGGCGGCCATCGCGGCCGAGGCCGGGCGCATGGGCCTGCGCTGCCGGCGTGTGCCCGGCCGCTTCTCCGGCAATGCCGAGACCCTCGGGCGCCGCTTTGCCACCGAACTGGTCGAGGGCCCGCCGCAACTGTGGCTGGCGGGGGGCGAATCGAACGTGCATCTGCCGCCGCATCCCGGCCGGGGCGGACGCAACCAGCATCTGGCGCTGGCGGCAGCCAGGGTGCTGGCCGGCGTGGGCGACTGTGCCCTGCTGGCTGCGGGAACCGACGGTCGGGACGGGCCGACACCGGATGCCGGTGCCCTGGTCGACGGCGGCACGATCGCGCGGGGCCGGGCGCAGGGACTGGATCCCGAGGCGGCGCTGGCGGCGGCCGATGCCGGCCGCTTTCTGGAGGCGAGCGGGGATCTGCTGCACACGGGCCCGACCGGCACCAATGTCGCCGATCTGGTGCTCGGCCTGCGGCAGCCCGGCGTTGACGTACAATGCAGCCATGAGTGCCGATGAGCTGTTCCCCCGTGCCGCCGCGGCGCTGGCGGCAAGTGACCCCGACGACAAGTGCCGCCTCACCGCCGCTGCGGTCGCCGATCTGGCGGCAGGGCGACTCGCGGTGCATCCCGAGCGGGCCGGCGGCGCGCTGGACAGGCCGGGGCGGCCGCCGCGGCCGCAACTGGTGCCGCCCAAGCGGGTGCCGCGGCGCCGGCTGGGCTCGGTCCAGGGGCGTGCCGCCCTGCTGCATGCCATTGCCCACATCGAGTTCAATGCCATCAATCTCGCCTGGGATGCCGTGTGTCGCTTCCCGGGCCTGCCCGAGGCCTATTACCGCGACTGGGCGCGGGTGGCGGGCGAGGAGGCCGAGCACTTCGGCCTGTTGCGTGCGCGGCTGCGGGCGCTCAGATTCGACTATGGCGACTTCCCGGCCCACGACGGGCTGTGGCAGATGGCGCTGGACACCCGGGACGATCCCCTGATCCGCATGGCGCTGGTGCCGCGGGTGCTGGAAGCGCGCGGCCTGGATGTCACGCCGGGCATGATGGCGCGGCTGGCCGAGGCGGGCGACCGGGAAAGCGTGGCGGCGCTGGAGATCATCCTGCGCGACGAGGTGGGCCACGTCGAGATCGGTACCCGCTGGTTCCGCCACCTGTGCGCCGAGCGCGGGCTGGAACCCGAGGCCACCTTCGAGGGTCTTCTGAACGAACATCTCGCGGGGCGGGTCAAGGGCCCGTTCCATGTCGAGGCCCGCCTGCGCGCGGGCTTCACCGAATCCGAAATGGCCAGGCTGGAGGCGCTGGCCGAGCGCAGCGCGGATACGCAGACGGCCAGGGAACCGGCGGACGTGTCCGGGGAGTTGTCGTGAAGGTGAAGTATCCGGGTCTGCTGTTGGGATGCGTACTGGGTCTGGTGCTGTCCGTACCGGCGCTTGCGGCCGAGGCCGCCGGTGGTTCGGTCGAGGCCGTCATGCTGCTCTATCAGGAGCGCGAGCCGGGGACGGATGTCTACCCGGTGCGGGTACTGGTGACGCCCGACTATCTGCGTATCGACGACAACCGCGACGGCAGCGACTTCGTGCTGTTCGAGCGCCATAGCGGGCGGGTGACCAGCGTGGCGCACGAGACACGGACCCTGGTGCGCATCGAGCGGTTCGACTTCGATCGCGCCGCCGCACCCGATTACCGGGTCGATCTCGACCTGGCCGAGGATGCGCCGCCGATTGGCGGTTACGCGGTGAGCGAGTACCGGCTGCATGCTGGCGACACCCTGTGTGCCGATGCCTCGGTGGTGCCGGGCCTGCTGGGTGATGCGGCGCGGGCGCTCGCCGCCTACGAGCGGGTGCTGGCGGGGCGGCAGTTCCGGGACCTGGACAAGACGCCGGCGGAATTCCGCACGCCCTGCTACCTGGCCAACTACGTCTATGCCGGCGACCGCATGGCCGCAGCGGGGCTGCCGGTGCGCATGCGCATCCGCGATGGCCGCGAGCGGCTGCTGGTCGATTACGCGCCGCGGATCAGCGTGGCCAGCGAGCTGTTCGAGATCCCCGAGGGTTACGAGCTGTTGCAGTTGCCCTGAGCCTTACCCGAGCAGCGCACCGTCGGCGCCGACTTCGAGCAGCCGGCAATCGTCGGCCGTGCACAGCAGCGCACTGCCGGTCTGGTACCAGTCCCCTAGGACGATGCGCTGGGCGGGCCGGCCGGCCACCTCGAGCCGGTGCAGGGCAGGACGGTGGGTATGGCCGTGGATCAGCCGGTCGACGCCCTGTTCGGCCAGTGCCCGGACCACGGCCTCCGCATTCACGTCCATGATCTCGGCCGCCTTGCCGGCCGTTTCCGTCTTCGAGGTCTCGCGCAGACTCGTCGCGATGGCGCGGCGCTCGGCCAGTGGCCGTGCCAGGAAGGCGGCCTGCCAGTCCGGATTGCGCACCTGGGCGCGAAAGGCCTGATAGTCGACATCGTCGGCGCACAGGGTATCGCCGTGCATGAGCAGGGTAGGGCGGCCGTACAGGTCGATGACCGAGGGGTCGGCCAGCAGCCGGGCGCCGGTACGCTGGGCAAAGCGATCGCCGAGCAGGAAGTCCCGGTTGCCGTGCATTACGGAAAGCGGCACGCCCCGCGCGCTCAGAGCGGCGAGATCCTCGAGCACCGTGAGCAGCACCGGATCATCCTCGTCATCGCCGATCCAGGCCTCGAACAGGTCGCCGAGGATGTAGAGGCCATCGCAGGCCTCGGCATCGATGCCGGCCAGAAAGCGCCGGAACAGCGCCAGCATGTGCGGGCGCTGCGGGTCCAGGTGCAGATCGGAGATGAACAGGGTGTGGCGGGGCATGACGGCGGCCGCACCCCGGAGGGTGCGGCGCGGGCGGCCTCAGTCCTCGACGGTGACCTTTTCGATGATCACCGGCTCCTGCGGCACGTCCTGATGGCCGCTGGGATGGGTGCCGGTGGCCACCTTCTCGATGGCGTGCACCACGTCCATGCCTTCCACCACCTTGCCGAACACACAGTAGCCCCAGCCCTGTGGCGTGGGGGCGCTGAAGTCCAGGAAGCTGTTGTCCTTCACGTTGATGAAGAACTGGGCGGTGGCCGAGTGCGGGTCCGGCGTGCGCGCCATGGCGATGGTGCCGGTTTCGTTGTGCAGGCCGTTGTCGGCCTCGTTCCTGATCGGGGCGCGCGTCGGCTTCTGCGACATGTCGGGGGTGAAGCCGCCGCCCTGGATCATGAAGCCGGGGATGACGCGGTGGAAGATGGTGCCGTCGTAGAAGCCCGAGCGGGCGTACTCGAGAAAGTTGGCGACGGTTTCCGGGGCCTTTTCGGCGTCGAGTTCGAGGACGATGTCGCCCTTGTTGGTCTGCATGCGTACGGTCACGGTGGCTTTCTCCGGGGTCTCGGCCGCGGCTGCCGGCGCGGCGCAAACGAGGAACAGGGGCAGCAGCAGGGCGGCGAACAGTCGATGCATGGTGCGCGGCCTTCCAGTTTTCGGGTTCCGGCATGATACCGGCTCGGGCGCCGCGCTTCATCCCTGGCGGGGTGCGGGATGTGCGGGACAGCGGTTGATAGTAAGATGCCGCGGTCATGATCCCGAGCGCCCCCGTCACCCGCTTTGCCCCCAGCCCCACCGGCGAACTGCATCTGGGCAATGTACGCACTGCGTTGTTCAACTGGCTGCTGGCACGGGCCGGAAAGGGCCGCTTCCTGCTGCGCATCGAGGATACCGACCGCGAACGGAGTGAGGAACGCTTCGTCGGGCAACTGGTCGAGGATCTGCGCTGGCTCGGCCTGGACTGGGACGAGGGGCCGGAGCGGGAAGGGGCTGCCGGCCCCTGTCGCCAGTCGGCGCGCGACGACCTGTACCGCCCCCTGTTCGAGCGTCTCGAGGCCGCCGGCCTGGCCTATCCCTGCTTCTGCACACCGGAGGCGCTGGCCCGGGCGCGGACCGCACAGATGGCGGACGGCCGGCCGCCGCGCTATCCGGGCACCTGTGCCCGGCTGACCCCCGAACAGCGCGCCGAACGGCTGGCGGAGGGGCGCCGACCGACACTGCGCTTTCGCGTGCCCCCGGGGCGCGAGATCGGGTTCGAGGATCTGGTTCGTGGGCCGCAGGTCTTCGCCAGCGACGACATCGGCGACTTCGTCATCCGGCGGGCCGACGGCAGCGCCGCCTTCTTCTTCGGCAATGCGGTCGACGATGCGCTGATGGGCGTGACCCATGTCCTGCGGGGTGAGGATCACCTGGCGAACACGCCGCGCCAGTTGCTGCTGCTGGAGGCCCTGGAGCTGGTCGCGCCGGCCTATGGCCATCTGCCGCTGATCCTGGGCGAGGACGGGGCGCCCCTGTCCAAGCGCAACGGCAGCGAAACCATTCGCGCCCTGCGCGATACCGGCTACCTGCCGGCAGCCATCGTCAACCACCTCGCGAGGCTGGGACAGGCGCTGGCAGATGATCCGGGACTGCTGTCGCTGGAGGTGCTGGCGGCGCGGTTCGACCTCGATCGCCTGGGACGTTCCCCGGCACGGCACGACCCGCAGCAGCTGCTGCACTGGCAGAAGGCCGCCATTGCCGCCGCGACCGATGCCGAGCTGTGGGACTGGCTGCGCGGGCGCTGCTTCGCCGACGGCCACTGCATCGAGGACCTGGTGCCGCCCGAGCGGGCACTCGAGTTCGTCCATGCGGTGCGGGACAATATCACGCTGCCGGTCGATGCCCATGTCTGGGCGGGTGACCTGTTCGCGGAAACCGGGCACCATGCCCCGGA
Organism: Thiohalobacter sp.; assembly: GCF_027000115.1. Classification (NCBI taxonomy): domain Bacteria; kingdom Pseudomonadati; phylum Pseudomonadota; class Gammaproteobacteria; order Thiohalobacterales; family Thiohalobacteraceae; genus Thiohalobacter; species Thiohalobacter sp. Next base: position 33,386 of record NZ_JALTON010000015.1, read on the forward strand.
CGCCCGGGCCGAGATCCTGGCGGCCGGTGCCGGGTTCTTCGCGCAGGCGCTGGCCTGTTTCGATGCCGGCAGTGGTTTCCGCGACTTCACCCGGGATCTGTCGGCGGCCACGGGCAGGAAGGGCCGGGCGCTTTACCTGCCGCTGCGGGCGGCGCTGACTGGGGAGCTTGCCGACCCCGAGCGCGGCAGCCTCTGGCGCGAGGGCCCGGAACTGGGCCGGCTGTGGCCGTTGCTGGGGCCGGAGCGCATTGCGCGGCGGCTGCGGCTGGCCCGTGATGTCTGTCTCAACGAGCGAGAGTAGAAACATGCTGCATGTGTACAACAGTCTGACCCGGCGCAAGGAACCCTTCGAGCCGCTCGAACCCGGCAGGGTGCGCATGTACGTCTGCGGCATGACCGTCTACGACTACTGCCATCTGGGCCATGCCCGGGTGCTGGTGGTGTTCGATGTCATCGTGCGCTACCTGCGCGAGCTGGGTTTCGACGTGACCTATGTCCGCAACATCACCGACATCGACGACAAGATCATCCGTCGCGCCAGCGAGAACGGCGAGCCTTTCGAGCGGCTGACACAGCGCTTCATCGAGGCCATGCACGAGGATGCCGCGGCGCTGGGCGTGCTGCCGCCCGACCATGAGCCGCGTGCCACGGCCTCGATGGATGACATCATCCGCATGATCGAAACCCTGGTGGCCAAGGGTTATGCCTATCAGGCCGACAATGGCGATGTCTACTACGATGTCAGTTGCTTCGAGGGCTACGGCCAGCTTTCCGGCGAGCGTCCCGATGACCTGCGGGCCGGCGCCCGCATCGAGGTGGACGAGGCCAAGGACGACCCGCTGGACTTCGTGCTGTGGAAGGCGGCCAAGCCCGGCGAACCGAGCTGGCCGTCGCCCTGGGGCGAGGGGCGTCCGGGCTGGCACATCGAGTGCTCGGCCATGTCCACCCGCTGCCTGGGCGACCATTTCGACATCCATGGCGGGGGCATGGACCTCAAGTTTCCCCATCACGAGAACGAGATCGCCCAGTCCGAGGCCGCCACCGGGCACAAATTCGTCAACTACTGGATCCACAACGGCTTCATCCAGGTGGACGAGGAGAAGATGTCCAAGTCGCTGGGCAATTTCTTCACCGTGCGCGAGGTGCTGGGCCGCTACCAGCCGGAGGTGGTGCGTTTCTTTATCCTCTCCAGCCACTACCGCAGCCCGCTCAACTACAGCGAGGACAATCTCGACCAGGCCCGCAGCGGGCTGGACCGGCTGTACACTGCGCTGCGGGGCGCCCGGCCCGACGAGGGCGAGATGCTGCCCGACTTCCTGCTGCGCTTCCGCGACGCCATGGACGATGATTTCAACACCCCCGAGGCCATCGCCCTGCTGTTCGAACTGGCCCGCGACCTCAATCGTGCCAAGGAGCAGGACGCCCCGGAGGCGGCCGACCTGGCCGCCACTCTGCGCGGGCTGGGCAGCATCCTCGGGCTGCTGCAGGCGGATCCCCAGCTATATTTACGGGGTGGTGGCGCGCCGGAGGGGCTGAGCGACGCCGAGATCGAGGCCCTGCTCGCGGCCCGCGCCGAGGCCCGCGCGCGCAAGGACTGGGCCGAATCCGACCGCATTCGCGACCAGCTCCGCGACGCCGGCATCCTGCTGGAGGACGGTCCCCGGGGCACGAGCTGGCGTCGCGCCTGAGGATTCAAGAAAGCCGGTCACCGGCCGCTGGTTCAGTCGAACGTGGATTGCCGAAAATCCCTTTATTTATTTGTGGTTGTGGGGTGTGTTGTGAGTGACCGAGGTTACCGCGCGCTGGTCGGGACGCTGCTCCTGCTGGGCCTGTACCTGGAACGGCCGGAGATCGTCTGGGGGCTGATCGGCCTGATGCTGTTCGAGGGGGTGACCAATTTCCGCCTGCCGCTGGTGCTGCAGAGCCTGTTCGGGAGTGAGCCGGGCCCGGACAGCCAGGAGCCGGATATCGGCGTTGCCCGGATCGCCTTCGACGCCGAGCGCGCCTGGCGGCTGGTGGTGGCGACCCTGCTGTTCCTCTCCTATCACCAGCTTTCCGAGCAGCTCTGGTTTTTCCCCTGGTTCATGGGCTTTGCCATCCTGGGTGCCGGGATCAGCGGTGTCTGCCCGGTGCTGATGGCGCTCAAGGCGTTGCGCTTTCGATGAATCGGGAACTCGATACACCGGAACTGCCCCTGCGGTCCCGCCTGCCGGCACGCATCACCGGCATCGTGTTCTGGGGCACCATGCTGGTCGGGCTCATCCTGTCGCTGTTCCAGTTGCGCACCCTCGAGGAGGAGATCCGCGGGCGCCAGGCGCTCAATGCGGACCGCTTCGCCTACCAGTTGGAGGCGCTGCTGGAAGAGCTGGAATCGCCTGATCCGGCTCTGGCCGAGGGACGCATCCGCGCATTGATGCGCGACTACGACCTGGTCGGCGTTGTGCTCGACACCCGTAACGGGCGCTATCGATTCGGCGAGATATCGGCAGAGGGCATCAACGGCTATCGCCAGGTGGTGCGGGGCGAGCGCCTGCGCCAGACGCTGGGGCTGCGCCGGCTCGAAGTGTTTGCCCCGGACATCGGGGCCGAGATGACCGAGCGTCGCAAGCAGGTGCTGCTGACCATGGGGCTGCTGTTCTCGGCCTTCGGTTTCGTGCTGCAGTGGATTCTGCAGCGCATCCTGACGCGGCCCTTTCTGGACATGGTCGCCACGGCGCAGCGTTTCATTCGTGGAGACGCGGGCGCCCGCTTCGATGAGCGGCGGCCGGACGAGTTCGGCTTTCTCGGTACTTTCTTCAATCGTGCCCTGGACGCAATGCGCGTGCAGCAGGACGAGTTGCGCGAGGCGCTGAACCGGGTACGGGAATCGGAGGCCGCCCTGTTCGACGAGAAGGAGCGCATCGAGGTCACCCTGCATTCCATCGGCGACGCAGTGATCACCACCGACGAAGCGGCCTGTATCCAGTATCTCAACCCGGTCGCCGAGCGCCTGACCGGCTACCAGTTGCACGAGATCCGTGGTCGCCCCATCCGCGAAGTGATGCAGCTTGTCAACGAGAACACCCGTGAGCCGGTGGAGAATCCGGTCGAGCAGTGCCTGGTCTGCGGCGAGACCCTGGAACTGGCCGAGCACACCTTGCTGATCCGGGCCAATGGCGATGAAGTGGCCATCGAAGACTCGGCGGCGCCCATCCGCGACCGCAACGGCGAGCTGATCGGCGCGGTCATGGTGTTTCACGATGTCGGCCATGCCCGGCGGCTGGCTCGCGAGCTGTCCTATCAGGCCACCCATGATGCCCTGACCGGTCTGTACAACCGGCGCGCGTTCGAGGAGCGGCTCAAGGAGGCCCTGCGGCAGGTTCAGGTTCAGGGCGGCCAGGGCGAACACGCCTTCTGCTACCTGGACCTCGATCAGTTCAAGGTGGTCAATGACACCTGCGGTCACGTCGCCGGCGACGAATTGCTGCGCCAGGTCGGCCTGTTGTTGCAGCAGGCGGTTCGTGAAACCGACATACTGGCGCGCCTGGGTGGCGACGAGTTCGGCATTCTGCTGAGGCACTGCCCGGCCAGCCGGGCGCTCGCCATCGCCGAACAGGTCAGGCGTACCATCCGCGATTTTCGCTTCGTGTTCGACGAGCACAGCTTCGAGATCGGGGTCAGCATCGGTGTGGTGGCCATCGACGGTCAGATGCAAAACGTGGCGCAGGTCTACAGTGCCGCGGATGTCGCCTGCTATGCCGCCAAGGATACGGGCCGCAACCGGGTGCACCTGTACCAGCCGGACGATCGCGAGGTGCGCGAGCGGCGCGGCGAGATGCGCTGGGTATCGCGCATCCATCGCGCCCTGGAAGAGGAGCGATTCGTGCTCTATCTGCAGCCGATCGCGCCGCTCGGTGACGAGGTTTCCGACGGGTATCACTACGAGGTGCTGCTGCGGATTCGCAACGAGGCCGGCGAGGAGATCGCGCCCATGGCCTTCATCCCTGCCGCGGAGCGCTTCAACTTGATGCCGACCATCGATCGCTGGGTGGTCAATCGCGTGCTCATGCATGCCGCCGCCATGCTGCAGGCCCCGGAGCCCGTGGTCTGGGCCGTGAATATCTCCGGCTGCTCGCTGGGCGACACCGAGTTCCTGGAGTTCCTGGTCGATGCCATTCGCGAGTCGCCGGTGCCTGGCGAGCGCTTCTGTTTCGAGATCACCGAGACCGCGGCCATTGCCAACCTGCGCCGCGCGGTGCGCTTCATGAGCCAGCTCAAGGCCCTGGGCTGCCGCTTTGCCCTGGACGACTTCGGCAGCGGGCTCAGTTCCTTCGGCTATCTCAAGAACCTCGATGTGGACTACCTCAAGATCGACGGCAGCTTCGTGCGCGACATGATCGACGACCCCATCGATCGCGCCATGGTCGAGGCCATCAACAATCTGGGTCACGTGATGGAGATCCGCACCATCGCCGAGTTCGTCGAATCCGATGCCATTCGCCTGGCACTGGCAGAACTCGGCGTCGATTACGGGCAGGGCTATGGCGTGGGGCGGCCACGCCCCATCCAGGCCGTCCTCGAGGAGCGGCGGGCGCGCATGCACACGATTGCCAGCCTGTGAACTGTTGCCGAAGTTCAGTCGCCGTGCAGCGCTTCCGCGGCGTGCAGGGTGTTCTCGAGCAGGGTGGCAACCGTCATCGGGCCGACCCCGCCGGGCACCGGCGTGATCCAGGCCGCGCGTTCCGCGGCCGGCGCGAATTCCACGTCGCCGACCAGGCGGCCGTCCGGCTGGCGGTTGATGCCGACGTCGATCACGGTCGCGCCCGGCTTGACCCATTCGCCCTTGACCAGTTCCGGCTTGCCCACGGCGACCACCAGGATGTCGGCAGCGGCCACGTGGGCGGCCAGGTCGCGGGTGAAGCGGTGGCAGGTGGTCACGGTGGCGCCCGCCAGCAGCAGTTCCAGGCCCATGGGCCGGCCGACATGGTTCGAGGCCCCGACCACCACCGCCTCGCGGCCGTAGAAGGGTTCCTCGATGGCGCGCAGCAGGGTCATGACCCCGGCGGGCGTGCAGGGGCGCAGCACCGGCATGCGCACCGCCAGCCGGCCGATGTTGTAGGGGTGGAAGCCGTCCACGTCCTTGTCCGGGCGGATGCGCTCGACCACGGCCGTGGTGTCGATGTGCGCAGGCAGGGGCAGCTGCACCAGGATGCCGTCGATCTCGGGATCGGCGTTGAGGGTGTCGATCAGCTCCAGCAGTTGCTGCTGGGTGGTATCGGCCGGCAGATCCCAGGACTTCGACAGCAGGCCGGCCTCGTCGCAGGCGCGGCGCTTGTTGCGGACATAGACCTGCGAGGCGGGATCCTCGCCCACCAGTACCACTGCCAGACCGGGCCGTCGCAGGCCCTGGGCCAGTCGCGCTTCGATGCGCCGGGCCACGCGGGCACGCACCTCCGCGGCGATGGCCTTGCCGTCGATGATCTGGGCGGTCATGTTCGAAGCCTGGTCTCGGATGGCCGAAAGCCGGCAATTTTCGCACGCGCCTCTGTGCCGCCACAAGGGAGATCCGGCGCCGGCCGCGTTGACCCGCGCCTACGGTCGCCTTATCATCTGCGCCCTTGCTGCGCGGCAGACCGGCGCGGCGGGCAGCGCGGGGTATAGCGCAGTCTGGTAGCGCGCCTGCTTTGGGAGCAGGATGTCGGGGGTTCGAATCCCTCTACCCCGACCAGTGCGAACAGGGAGTCCGCCGCGGGCGAGTGAACCGCGCGGCGAAGGGTCGGGAAGATTCGAACCCCCGACGTATCGAAATGGCGGGTTCGACGGCCTGCGGAGCAGGCCGAACGCGGCGCAGCCGCGGCCCCGGAGGGGTGAGGGCGCAGCCCGAATCATCCCTCTACCCCGACCAGTGCGAACAGGGAGTCCGCCGCGGGCGAGTGAACCGCGCGGCGAGGGGTCGGGAAGATTCGAACCCCCCGACGTATCGAAATGGCGGGTTCGACGGCCTGCGGAGCAGGCCGAACGCGGCGCAGCCGCGGCCCCGGAGGGGTGAGGGCGCAGCCCGAATCATCCCTCTACCCCGACCAGTGCGAACAGGGA
>NZ_JALTON010000015.1:39560-39645 GCF_027000115.1 Thiohalobacter sp.
GTCCGCCGCGGGCGAGTGAACCGCGCGGCGGACTCCCTGTTCGCACTGGTCGGGGTAGAGGGATGATTCGGGCTGCGCCCTCACC
>NZ_JALTON010000015.1:39655-68085 GCF_027000115.1 Thiohalobacter sp.
TCATCCCTCTACCCCGACCAGTGCGAACAGGGAGTCCGCCGCGGGCGAGTGAACCGCGCGGCGAGGGGTCGGGAAGATTCGAACCCCCGACGTATCGAAATGGCGGGTTCGACGGCCTGCGGAGCAGGCCGAACGCCGGCCGGAAGATTTGGCCCCGGTAGCTCAGTTGGATAGAGCAACGGCCTTCTAAGCCGTGGGTCAGGGGTTCGAATCCTCTCCGGGGCGCCAACGGACAGGGACGGAGCCGCAAGGCCGAGGGCTCCGCAGAACGAACCGGTGAGGGGGATTCGAACCCCTGACGTTTCGAAATGGCGGTTCGACGCCGCGCCGGGCGCGGCGAACGCCGGAGCGCAGCGGAGGCGGCCCCGAAGGGGCGAGGGCGCAGCCCGAGTCATCCTCTCCGGGGCGCCAACGGACAGGGACGGAGCCGCAAGCGGCGGCATTTGGCCGGCAGGATGTCCGGCAACAGTGGTTTCCATGGTGGACGTAGCTCAGTCGGTAGAGCTCAGGATTGTGGCTCCTGCGGTCGTGGGTTCGATTCCCATCGTCCACCCCATATTTGCAGCGGTTGCCGCGGATGCGCGGCGACGGTTGATCCGGTGCGTTTTCCGTGGTGGAATACGCGCCCTCCGATTGCGGGCCGTTAGCTCAATTGGTAGAGCAGCTGACTCTTAATCAGTAGGTTCGGGGTTCGAGTCCCTGACGGCCCACCACCTTCCCTCGCCGCCGGCCCTCCCGGGGCACGGCTTTTCTCCTTGAAATTCCCCATGAATTCGGCGCCAGCGGGCTACGTTTGCCGGAGCCGAAGCGCTATAATCCCGCCTTCGGCGAGGCCGAAACGGCGAAAGTGGCGGAATTGGTAGACGCGCTGGATTTAGGTTCCAGTCCCGCAAGGGGTGAGAGTTCGAGTCTCTCCTTTCGCACCAGACGAGGTTTTGACAATCGGGGTTGCGGCGACCGCAGGACGCCCAGCCGGAAATTCATTCAGTCAACACAACAGACCCCCGCAGCTCGCCGGGCGGTCGTAGAAACGAGGTGAACCATGCAAGTCTCGGTCGAGTCCACCGGTGCCCTGGAACGCCGGATGAAGGTCCAGTTGCCCGCAGACCAGGTAGATCAGGAAATCGACAGCCGGTTGAAGTCGATCGCCCGCAGTGCCCGCATCGACGGTTTCCGCCCCGGCAAGGTGCCGATGCGCGTCGTGCAGCAGCGGTTCGGGCGTCAGGTGGAGGCCGAGGTCGCGGAGGAACTCATCAGCCGCAGCTTTCAGGAGGCGCTGGCGCGCGAGAACCTGAAGCCGGCCGGCGGCCCGCGTTTCGAGCCGGGCCGGGTCGAGCCCGGCAAGGGCCTGGAGTACACCGCGACCTTCGAGGTGATGCCGGAGATCGAACCCGCGCCGCTGGAGGACGAGGAACTGGAGGTGCCGCAGGCCGAGATCACGGATGCCGATGTCGACCGCATGATCGACAAGCTGCGTGAGCAGCGCGCGACCTGGACGGAGGTGGACCGCGAGGCGTGTGAAGGCGACCAAGTCAACATCGACTTCAGGGGCACCATCGACGGCGAGCCCTTCGAGGGTGGCGAGGGCAGTGGACTGGACCTGGTGCTGGGTGCCGGGCGCATGATTCCCGGTTTCGAGGAAGGTCTGGTCGGTGCCCGTGCCGGCGAAACCCGGACCCTGGACGTAACCTTCCCCGAGGATTACCAGTCCGAGGCCGTGGCCGGCAAGGCGGCGCAGTTCGAGGTCAAGGTGAACAGCGTGTCCGAGCAGAAGCTGCCGGAGCTGGACGACGAGTTCGCACGGTCGCTGGGGGTCGCCGAGGGTGGCGTGGAGGCGCTGCGCGCCGAGGTGCGCAGGAACATGGAGCGCGAGCTGGAAGCAGCACGCAAGGCCGTGATCAAGGACCGTGCCTTCGATCTGCTGCTGTCGCGCAACCCGATTGAAGTTCCCTCCGCGCTGGTCGATGAAGAAATCGAACGCCTGTTCAACGAGACCTACCAGCAGCTCGGCGGCAGCACCCAGGGACTCGACCTGCCCAGGGAGCTGTTCGAGGACAAGGCCCGGCGCCGGGTGACTCTGGGCCTGATCATCGGCGAGATCGTCCAGCGCAATGGCATTCAGGTGGATGCGGAGCGGGTGCGCGAGACGGTGGAATCCATCGCTGCCAGCTACGAGAATCCCGAGGAAGTGGTCAAGTGGTACTACGAGAATCCGGAGGCGCTGACCGGGGCCCAGACCCTGGTGCTCGAGGACCAGGTCGTGGACTGGATTGTGGGTCAGATAAAAACCACAGAGAAAACAGTTAGTTTTGACGAGCTGGTGGAAATGCGCCAAGCTGCCAAGAGCTAAAGGACAACGAGGTGACTACCGATATGAATCGTAACCAGGGCGCGATGGACACCCAGGCACTGAATCTGGTGCCGATGGTGATCGAGCAGACGGCGCGTGGCGAACGGGCCTATGACATCTACTCCCGGCTGCTCAAGGAACGCGTGGTGTTCGTGGTGGGCCCGGTCGAGGACTACATGGCCAATGTGGTGGTTGCCCAGCTCCTGTTCCTGGAATCGGAAAACCCGGACAAGGACATCCACCTGTACATCAACTCGCCGGGTGGCTCGGTGTCCGCGGGACTGGCGATCTATGACACCATGCAGTTCGTCAAGCCGGACGTGACCACCATGTGCATCGGCCAGGCCGCCAGCATGGGTGCCGTACTGCTGGCCGGCGGCGCCAAGGGCAAGCGCTACTGCCTGCCGCATTCGCGGGTGATGATCCATCAGCCGCTGGGCGGCTTCCAGGGTCAGGCAACGGACATCGACATCCACGCCAAGGAGATCCTGCTGGTTCGCGAGCGCCTGAACAAAATCCTGGCCAGGCACACCGGACAGCCGCTGGAGCAGATCGAGAAGGATACGGACCGCGACAATTTCATGAGCGCCGAGCAGGCACAGGCCTACGGCCTGATCGACACGGTGCTGAGCCAGCGCGAAGGCAAGGAGGAGGCCTGACCCCGTCGGGGGGCCAAAAACCGCGGCAGGGCGCCGGGATTGCTTGAGTCGGGCACCAATCCGTAGTTGAATGGTCAGAGAGAAACGGGCGCGGAACCAGAGACCGATCTTTATACCACCAGGCAGGAAGGCCTCCCGGGGTCGCACGAGGAAGGGTTCTATGAGCAACGATCGAAACGGCAAGGGTGACGACGGCAAGCTGCTGTACTGCTCCTTCTGCGGCAAGAGCCAGCACGAGGTCCGCAAGCTGATCGCCGGCCCCTCCGTGTTCATCTGCGACGAATGTGTCGAGCTGTGCAACGACATCATTCGCGAGGAGATGCAGGAGAAGGCTGCCGCCTCCGGCAACAAGCTGCCCAAGCCGAAGGAGATCAACGAGGTTCTCAACGAGTACGTCATCGGCCAGGACCGCGCCAAGAAGGTGCTGTCGGTGGCCGTCTACAACCACTACAAGCGCCTCGAGGCCCGCAACCGCAAGGACGAGGTCGAGCTGTCGAAGAGCAACATCCTGCTGATCGGCCCCACCGGCTCCGGCAAGACCCTGCTCGCCGAGACCCTGGCACGCCTGCTCAATGTGCCCTTCACCATCGCCGATGCGACCACGCTGACCGAGGCCGGCTATGTGGGCGAGGATGTCGAGAACATCATCCAGAAGCTGCTGCAGAAGTGCGACTACGACGTGGACAAGGCCCAGACCGGCATCGTCTACATCGACGAGATCGACAAGATCTCGCGCAAGTCGGACAACCCCTCCATCACCCGCGATGTGTCGGGCGAGGGCGTGCAGCAGGCGCTGCTGAAGCTGATCGAGGGCACGGTGGCCTCGGTGCCGCCGCAGGGTGGTCGCAAGCATCCGCAGCAGGAATTCCTGCAGGTCGATACCTCCAACATCCTGTTCATCTGCGGCGGCGCCTTCGCCGGCCTGGACAAGATCATCCGCAGCCGTTCGGAGAAGGGCGGCATCGGCTTTTCGGCCGAGGTCAAGAGCAAGGACGAGTCCCGCAGCGTGGGTCAGGTCCTCTACGACGTGGAGCCCGAGGACCTGATCCGCTACGGGCTGATCCCCGAGTTCGTCGGCCGCCTGCCGGTGGTGGCGACCCTGGAGGAGCTGGACGAGGACGCCCTGGTGCGCATCCTCACCGAGCCCAAGAACGCCATCACCAAGCAGTATGCCAAGCTGTTCGACATGGAAGGCGTGGAGCTGGAATTCCGCGAGGACGCATTGCGTGCGGTGGCGCGCAAGGCCATGGAGCGCAAGACCGGCGCCCGCGGTCTGCGCACCATCATGGAGCATGTGCTGCTCGATACCATGTACGACCTGCCGTCCATGGAGAATGTCTCCAAGGTGGTGGTCGACGAGAGCGTGATTTCCGGAGAATCAAAGCCTTACGTCGTCTACGACGCGGCCGAGCAGCGCGCGGCCTCGGACTGATCCCCGGGAGGCGCCCGGCGTGCGGCCGGGCGCCGACGCCCCGCCCTGGCCAGGCATCCCTGGCGCGGAACTTGCCTTTCTTTTCCCTGCACCACCATTGAAACAAATCTCTGACGCCCGCATATAGCCCGGGTGGCGCCGCAAGGCGTGACAGGAAGCAGCAGGTTCGCGCCTGTCCACACCCCCGAGACACGAGGACTCCGCCATGGAGCGAGACGATCAGACGACCGAGATGACCGAGAGAGAATCCAACAGCATTCCCATATTGCCGCTGCGCGACGTGGTGGTGTATCCCCACATGGTGATCCCGCTTTTTGTCGGCCGCGAGAAATCCATTCGTGCCCTGGACCTGGCCATGGCCGGCGACAAGCGCATCCTGCTGGTCGCCCAGAAGAGCGCCGAGGTCGATGACCCGCGGGTCGAGGACATCCATGAAATCGGTACCCTGTCCACCATCCTGCAGTTGCTGAAGCTGCCCGACGGCACCGTGAAGGTGCTGGTCGAGGGTGCCGAGCGCGCCCGTGTGAAGGGCTTCACCGAGACCGAGGACCACTTCGAGGCCGAGATCGAGCCGCTGGACCAGTCCGCCACCGAGGACCGCGAGGTCGAGGTGCTGATGCGTTCGCTGATGGCGCTGTTCGACCAGTACGTCAAACTGAACAAGAAGGTCCCGCCCGAGATCCTGTCGTCGCTGTCCGGTATCGAGGATGCCAGCCGGCTGGCCGACACCATTGCCGCCCACATGTCGCTCAAGCTCGAGGAGAAGCAGAAGATCCTGGAGATCGACACCGTGCGCGGTCGGCTGGAACACCTGATGGGCCTGATCGAGGGCGAGATCGACATTCTGCAGATCGAGAAGCGCATCCGCGGCCGCGTCAAGCAGCAGATGGAGAAGAGCCAGCGCGAGTACTACCTGAATGAGCAGATGAAGGCCATTCAGAAGGAGCTCGGCGAACTCGAGGACGCGCCCAACGAGATCGAGGAACTGCAGCAGAAGATCGAGAAGGCCGGCATGAGCAAGGAGGCCCGTGAGAAGGCCATGTCCGAGCTCAACAAGCTGAAGATGATGTCGCCCATGTCGGCCGAGGCCACCGTGGTGCGCAACTACATCGACTGGCTGGTCAGCGTGCCCTGGAAGAAGAAGACCAAGATCCGCCACGACCTGGCCCGTGCCCAGCAGGTGCTGGACGAGGACCACTACGGGCTGGAGAAGGTCAAGGAACGCATCCTCGAGTACCTGGCCGTGCAGCAGCGCGTGCGCAAGCTGAAGGGGCCGATCCTGTGCCTGGTCGGGCCGCCGGGCGTCGGCAAGACCTCGCTGGGGCGCTCCATCGCCCGGGCGACCAACCGCAAGTTCGTGCGCATGTCGCTGGGCGGGGTGCGCGACGAGGCCGAGATCCGTGGCCATCGCCGCACCTACATTGGCTCGCTGCCGGGCAAGATCATCCAGAACCTGTCCAAGGTCGGGGTGCGCAACCCGCTGTTCCTGCTGGACGAGATCGACAAGATGTCGATGGACTTCCGCGGCGACCCCTCCTCGGCACTGCTTGAGGTGCTGGATCCGGAGCAGAACAGCACCTTCGCGGACCATTATCTCGAGGTCGACTTCGACCTGTCGGACGTGATGTTCGTGGCCACCGCCAACTCGCTGAACATTCCCGGTCCGCTGCTGGACCGCATGGAGGTCATCCGCATCCCCGGCTATACCGAGGACGAGAAGATCAACATCGCCAAGCGCTATCTGCTGCCCAAGCAGATCAAGGCCAATGGCCTCAAGGATGAGGAACTGCGGGTGAGCGAGGCGACCCTGCGCGACATCGTGCGCTACTACACCCGCGAGGCGGGCGTGCGCAACCTGGAGCGCGAGATCGCCAAGATTTGCCGCAAGGTGGTCAAGGAGCTGCTGCTCAAGGGCCGCGAGGGCGCGCGGGTGACGGTCACCCCGAAGAACCTGGACAAGTACCTGGGCGTGCGGCGCTTCCGCTATGGCCGTGCCGAGGAGAACGATCAGGTCGGTCAGGTCACCGGCCTGGCCTGGACCGAGGTGGGCGGCGAGCTGCTGACCATCGAGGCCGCGGTGGTGCCGGGCAAGGGCCGCTGGACCCACACCGGCCAGCTCGGCGACGTGATGAAGGAATCCATCCAGGCGGCCACCACCGTGGTGCGCTCGCGGGCCGAGATGCTGGATATCGATCCGGACTTCTACCAGAAGTACGACATCCATATCCACGTGCCCGAGGGTGCCACGCCCAAGGACGGTCCCAGCGCGGGTATCGGCATGTGCACGGCACTGGTGTCGGCACTGACCAACATCCCGGTGCGGGCCGATGTCGCCATGACCGGCGAGATCACCCTGCGTGGCGAGGTGTTGCCGATCGGTGGACTGAAGGAAAAGCTGCTGGCCGCGCATCGTGGCGGTATCAGCACGGTGCTGATTCCGGAGGAGAATACCAAGGACCTTGCGGAGATTCCGAAGAACGTCAAGGAAAGCCTTGATATCCGACCGGTGAAATGGATCGATGAGGTCCTGGCCGTGGCGCTGGAGCACATGCCGACGCCGCGAACCGGTTCCGGTGACGCCGACAAGGATGCCGGTGCGGCCAAGAAGAAGTCCTCGAAGTCCAAGGGCAAGGGTGCAGCAGTTCGAGCGCACTGACAGCACCCGACGGCAAGCGAAAAGAAACGCGTCACTTTCGGGTGGCGCGTTTTTTCGTTGTTGACACCCCATGGGGGCGCCGGTATAAAGGTCCGCCTGTCCGCACGGCCCCGGCCCTGCGCGGCGGCGACTCTGATCTCCTCGTCCGATTCGGGCGCAGACTCTTTCAAGCAGGAAACCTTTGACCAGGGGGACACCGGATACATGAACAAAGCTGAGCTGATTGAAGCCGTGGCCGAGAAGGCCGACCTGAGCAAGGCCGACGCGACGCGCGCAGTGGATGCGCTGCTGGGTGCCGTGACCGAGGCGCTCAAGAATGGAGATCAGGTGTCGCTGGTGGGCTTCGGGACCTTCGAGGTGCGCGAGCGTGCCGCCCGCAACGGGCGCAATCCCAAGACCGGCGAAACCATCCGCATCGCCGCTTCCAGGGCGCCCGCCTTCAAGGCTGGCAAAGCGCTGAAGGATGCCGTAAACTAGCGCGCCTTCCCAGGGGTGCTTAGCTCAGCTGGGAGAGCATCGCCCTTACAAGGCGAGGGTCGGGGGTTCGATCCCCTCAGCACCCACCAGAACTGCGGACCGGTAGTTCAGCTGGTTAGAATGCCGGCCTGTCACGCCGGAGGTCGCGGGTTCGAGTCCCGTCCGGTCCGCCATATATCGCCAAAGGGCGCCCTTGAGGGCGCCCTTTTCCTTTAGTACAGTCCGTTCACCGTCCGTCAGAACAACAAGGCAGGCTCACCCTTCATGCTGCAAGCCATTCGTGACCGTGTCACCGGCATCCTCGCCTGGGCCATCGTGGGCCTGATCGCCATCACCTTTGCCCTCTGGGGCGTGGACAGCTACCTCAAGCGGGAGGCCAGGGTCTACGCCGCCCGGGTCAATGATGTCGAGATTCCGGTGCAGACCTATCGCCTGGTCTTTCAGCAGCAGGTCAACCGCATGCGCGAGGCCCTGGGTTCACGGTTCCGCCGCGAAGCGGTGGACAATGACGCTTTCCGCCAGGCCGTGCTCGACCGGCTGGTGGAGGAGGAACTGGTCGTTCAGGCCGCGACCGCGGCCGGGCTGCGGATTTCCGATGGTCTGCTCGCCGCGCGCATCCATGCCATCGAGGCCTTCCAGGACGAGGAAGGCCAGTTTTCCCCCGAAAAATACAAGCAGATGCTGGCCCGTCAGGGCCTGACACCGGCACGTTTCGAGGCGGACATGCGGCGCTCGCTGCTGATCTCGCAGTACATGAACGGCATCACCAGCTCGGCGTTCGTCAGTGGCTTCGACGTCGATCAGGCCCTGCGTTTGCAGGCCCAGACCCGGAAGGTGCGTTATCTGCGTCTGCCTGCGGCCGCGGAAATGCTGCGCCAGAAGGTGACGCCGGAGGCGGTGAGTGCCTACTACGAGGCGCATCGTGACGAATACATGGAACCCGAGCAGGTTCGTATCCGTTATCTCGAGCTGAAGCTGGATGATCTCGCCGAGCAGGTGGCTGTCGACGAGGCGGAGATCCGCCAGGCCTATGAGGCCGAAGTGGCCAAGGCAAAGGGCGAGGAACAGCGGCGCGCGCGACACATACTGATCAAGGTCGATCCGGATGCGGACGAGGCCACCGTTGTGGCGGCGCGGGAGCGTGCGCAGGCGCTGGTCGAGCAGCTGCGGCAGGGCGCCGACTTTGCCGAACTGGCCAAGGCCGAATCCGGTGATCCGGGCTCGGCCGCGCAGGGCGGTGACCTGGGCTGGTTCGGCCGTGGCGTGACGGTGCCCGAGTTCGAGCAAGCCGCCTTTGCGCTGGAGAAGAACGCCATCAGCGACCCGGTGCGCACGCCGTTCGGTTTTCACATCATCCAGGTGACCGACGTCCGCCGTAGCGGCACGCCCAGCTTCGACGCGGAGCGCGAGCGCTTGCGCAAGGAGATCGCGCGCGGCAAGGCCGAGGGTCGTTTTTACGAGCTGATGGAACTGCTGTCCGAGACCAGCTTCGAGACCCCGGATACCCTGGAGGCAGCCGCCGCGGCGACCGGCCTGGAGATCCGCGAGAGCGACTGGTTCAGCCGCCAGGGCGGAGAGGGGATTGCTGCCTCGCCGAAGGTGGTCGAGGCTGCGTTCAGCGAGGACGTCCTGGAGGCCGGCAACAACAGCACCGCGATCGAGATCGAGCCGGGTCACGTGGTGGTGCTGCGCGTGGCCGAGCGCAAGGCCGCGCGGCCCATCCCCGAGGCAGCGGTACGGACGCTGATCGAGACCCGCCTCAAGCAGGAGCAGGCCCGGGACGCGGTCGGAGCCACCGGCGAGAAGCTGCTGGCACGGGCGCAACAGGGCGAGACACTGGACGAGCTGGCCAGGGTGACCGGCCACGAACTCGAAGACGTCGGTCGCGTTCATCGCGGCAGCCAGTCCCTGGATCCGGCCATCCTGCTCAACGCCTTCCGGGCTCCGCGGGACCCGGAGGGCAAGCCGGTCGTCACCGGTGTGCAACTGGCCAATGGTGACTATGTGTTGATCGAGGTGTCCGAAATCGAGGACGGCGACCCCGACCAGGTGAAGAAGGCCGAGCGCGAGGGCTTCGCACGCTCGCTGGCCCAGATGCGCGGCAACGAGGAGGCGCAGGCCCTGGTCGCCCTGCTGCGCAGGAACGCCGAGATCGAGACCAACCTGGACGCCGTCCGCTGAGACCGGGCGCGCGTCCGGCGCCCGCCCGGAACATCGGGCCACCGGGGGCAGCATGCGTATCCAGCTTCACTGGCAGATCCTGATCGCCCTCATCCTGGCGGTACTCGCGGGCCTCGCGGTTGATCCCGAAACCGAAGTGCTGGGTGTGTCGGTGGTCGCCGTTTTCGACTTCCTCGGCACCCTGTTTCTCAATGCCCTGAAGATGCTGATCGTGCCGCTGATCGTGTCTTCGATCATCACCGGCATCGCCGGCATCGGCCAGAGCGAGGCACTGGGCCGGCTGGGCGTGCGGACCCTCGGCTACTATCTGGTCACCAGCCTGTTCGCCATTCTTACCGGCCTGCTGCTGGTCAACTGGATCCAGCCCGGTATCGCCGACGGCGTGCCTGTTCAGGAAGTCATGGGGCTGGAAACGGACGGGGATGCAGTAGCGGAAAGGGTGGCTGGCCGGGGTGCGGGTGACATCGCCGAGATCTTCCTGCGCATGGTGCCGCCCAACATCGTTGCCGCCGCGGCCGACGGCCAGATGCTGGGACTGATCTTCTTCAGCCTGCTGTTCGGTTTCTTCATGACCCGCATCGGCGAGCCCTATGCCGAGAACCTGTTCGGTTTCTGGCAGGGCACCTTCGAGGTCATGATGCGTATCACCGACTGGGTCATGCGCTTTGCGCCGCTGGGTGTGTTCGCGCTGGTGGCGCGGGTGGTGGCGAACACAGGCATCGAGGCCTTCGGTCCGCTGGGCGCCTTCGTGGCGACCACGCTGGCGGCGCTGGCGGTGCACTTTCTGGTCACCCTGCCACTGCTGCTGCTTGTGGTCGCGAGGGTCAATCCGCTGGCGCACTATCGGGCCATGGCCGCGGCGCTGCTCACGGCCTTTTCGACCGCATCCAGTTCGGCGACCCTGCCCATTACCATGGAGTGCGTCGAGAAGAATGCCGGGGTTTCCAACCGCACCACCAGCTTCGTGCTGCCGCTGGGCGCCACCGTCAACATGGACGGCACGGCACTCTATGAGTGCGTGGCGGCCATGTTCATCGCCCAGGCCTACGGCGTCGAGCTGGGCTTCGCCGAGCAGTTCACCGTGGTGCTGGTGGCCCTGCTGACCTCCATCGGCGTGGCCGGCATCCCCGCCGCCAGCCTGGTCGCCATCACCATTATCCTCGCCGCCATTGGCCTGCCGCTGGAGGCCGTGGGTCTGATCCTGGCCGTGGATCGCATCCTCGACATGTGCCGGACCAGCGTCAACGTCTTCAGCGATTCCTGCGGCGCCGTGGTCATCGGCCGCCTGGAAGGCGAAAAGGGGATACTCAAGGAACAAGAAAGCCACTGAATCCACGGAAAGTCTCGAGGCGTCACGAAGCCCGCGCTTCGCGCGGCGCCTTCGTGCAACGAGCGGGCCGAGTTTTTCGTGGATCCCGTGGATTCAGTGGCTATCTCAATTCTTGTCGTCGAGGGCGGGCGCGCCGCCGGTGATGTTGTAACCGGCATCGACGTAGGTGATTTCGCCGGTGATGCCGGCGGCGAGGTCGGAGCAGAGGAAGGCCGCGGCATTGCCGACGTCGTCGATGCTGACATTGCGCCGCAGTGGGGAATGCTCCGCAGCATAGTCCAGCAGCTTGCGGAAGTTGGCGATGCCGGAGGCGGCGAGGGTGCGGATGGGGCCGGCGGAGATGGCATTGACGCGCGTGCCTTCCGGCCCGAGGCTGTAGGCCAGGTAGCGGACATTGGCCTCCAGACTGGCCTTGGCGACCCCCATGACGTTGTAGTTGGGCAGGGCGCGCACCGCACCCAGGTAGCTCAGGGTCAGCAGTGCGCCGTTGCGCCCCTGCATCATGGCGCGTCCGGCCTTGGCCAGGGCCGCGAAGCTGTAGGAACTGATGTCGTGGGCAATGGCGAAATTCTCGCGGTTCACGCCATCGATGTAGCTGCCTTCCAGCGCCTCGCGCGGGGCATAGGCCACCGAGTGCACGATGATGTCCAGCCCGTCCCAGTGCTGGCCCAGGCCCTGGAACACGGCCTCGATCTGCTCGTCGCTGGCGACGTCGCAGGGCAGCACGATGTCCGAGCCGAGTTCGCCGGCCATCTTCTCCACGCGCGGCCTGAGCTTTTCGTTCTGGTAGGTGAAGGCCAGCTCGGCGCCTTCGCGCTGCATGGCGCGGGCGATGCCCCAGGCGATGGAGCGGTTACTGGCCAGTCCGACGATCAGTGCGCGCTTGCCGGCGAGAAATCCCATGTCGAAATCCTTGTATCGAGCTGTTCACGGAAACCGGGAGGCCGGGCCTCTCCGGAAAGGCGTAAGGTACCGGAAACGGGCGGGCAGTTGAAGCAGGGCGGCGGGGGAAAATTGCGTATAATCCGCGCATGACGACGCGACGCTGGAGGGGGCGGGACGCAGCAGCATGGCTCTGGGCACTCGGTGTGCTGGCGGTGCTGGTCGGCTGTTCTTCCGAGCAGCCCTGGAACAGTCCCTATCCGGCCTCCGAGCGTACCGCCAACATCCTCTATGCCTCGTTCAGCGAGCGCCCCAAGCATCTGGATCCCGCGCGTTCCTACAGTTCCAACGAGTGGACCTTCATCGAACAGGTCTACGAGCCGCCGCTGCAGTATCACTACCTCAAACGCCCCTATACGCTGGTCACCCGGACCGCCGCGGCGATGCCGACGGTGACCTATCTCGATGCAGAAGGCCGGGTGCTTCCGGCCGATGCGCCGCCCGAGTCCATTGCCGAGAGCGTCTATGACATCCGCATCCGGCCGGGGATCCGCTTCCAGCCGCATCCGGCACTGGCGCGGGACGGCGCCGGCAGGCTGGTCTACGGAGAACTCGACGAGGCGGCACTGGCCGGCGTGCGCGACCTCGCCGACTTCGACCGGCTCGGCAGCCGTGAGCTGGTGGCCGAAGACTTCGTCTATGCCATCAAGCGGCTGGCCCATCCGGGTCTGCATTCTCCCATTCTGGGACTGATGAGCGAGTACATCATCGGCCTGGGCGATCTGGCGCGGGCGCTGGCGCCGGTCTATCGCACGCTCAGGCAGCGTACCGGACAGGAGGCACCTTTCCTGGACCTGCGGCAGTACCCGCTCGCCGGTGCCGAGGTGGTCGATCGCTACCGCTACCGCATCCGCATCCGCGGCAAGTATCCGCAGCTCCGCTACTGGCTGGCCATGCCCTTCTTTGCCCCCGTGCCCTGGGAAGCCGATCACTTCTATGGCCGCCCGGGCATGGCCGAGCGCAACATCAGCCTGGACTGGTATCCGGTCGGCACCGGGCCCTACATGCTGACGGTCAACAATCCCAACCGGATGATGGTGCTGGAACGCAATCCGAACTTTCGCGGCGAATCCTATCCCTCGGAAGGCGGGCCAGGGGATGCCGGGGCGGGCCTGCTGGCCGACGCGGGGCAGCCGATTCCCTTCATCGACCGGGTGGTGTTCAGCCTGGAAAAGGAAGACATCCCCTACTGGAACAAGTTTCTGCAGGGCTATTACGACAGCTCGGGCATCAGCTCGGACAGCTTCGACCAGGCCGTGTCCATCGGTGCCGCCGGCGAGGTCAGCCTGACGCCGCAGATGCAGGCCCGGGGCATGCAGCTCCATACCGCGGTCGCACCCTCGATCTTCTACACCGGGTTCAACATGCTCGATCCCGTGGTGGGTGGCTACAGCGAGCGTGCCCGCAAGCTGCGCCAGGCCATTGCCATTGCGGTGGACTATGAGGAATACATCGCCATCTTCATGAACGGCCGGGGTCTGCCGGCGCAGGGTCCGCTCCCGCCGGGCATCTTCGGCTATCGTGATGGCCCGCAGGGCATCAATCCCCGTGTCTACCGCTGGGTGGATGGCAGGCCGGTGCGCCGTTCCCTGGACGAGGCGAAGCAGTTGCTTGCAGAGGCCGGCTATCCGGACGGGCGCGATGCCGAAACCGGCAAGCCGCTGACGCTGTATCTGGATAC
This sequence comes from Thiohalobacter sp., assembly GCF_027000115.1. Lineage (NCBI taxonomy): Bacteria > Pseudomonadati > Pseudomonadota > Gammaproteobacteria > Thiohalobacterales > Thiohalobacteraceae > Thiohalobacter > Thiohalobacter sp. Next base: position 53,364 of record NZ_JALTON010000015.1, read on the forward strand.
CACCGGCAGTGGCCCGGACGACAAGGCGCGCCTGGACTGGTGGCGCAAGCAGTTCTCTCGCCTGAATATCCAGCTGGTCATCCGCAATACCGACTACAACCGTTTTCAGGACAAGATGCGCAAGGGCACGGCGCAGATCTTCCAGTGGGGCTGGAATGCCGACTATCCGGACCCCGAGAACTTCCTGTTTCTGCTCTACGGGCCCAACAGCAAGGTGGAGAACAACGGCGAGAATGCGGCCAATTACCGCAATCCCGAATTCGACCGCCTGTTCGAACAGGTCAAGAACATGGACAACGGACCGGAGCGACAGGCGCTGATCGACCGCATGCTGGCACGGGTCCGCGACGATGGCCCCTGGTTGTGGGGCGTCTACCCCATGCAGTTCAGTCTCAACCACGGCTGGGTGAAAAACGTCAAGCCCAATCTGATGGCGCGCAACACCCTCAAGTACCGGCGCATCGACGCCGAGCGGCGTGCCGAGCTGCGCGCGGCATGGAACCGGCCCGTGGTCTGGCCGCTGCTGGTCTTCCTGGGGTTGCTGGTGCTGGCGCTGCTGCCGGCGATCCGGGGCTACCGGCGACATGAGCGCATGTCCGCGCTGGAGGGCAAGGGCTGATGGGCGCCTACCTGGTCCGTCGTGTGCTCTATGCCCTGCCGATCCTGATCGGCGTCAACCTGCTTACCTTCGTTCTTTTCTTCGTGGTCAACAGCCCGGACGACATGGCGCGCATGCATCTGGGCGTGAAGCGGGTGACCCCGGAGGCCATCGAGCTGTGGAAGCAGGAGCGCGGCTATGACCGGCCGCTGCTGTACAACAGCGCCGCGAGCGGCATGGAGAAGATCACCGACACCATCTTCTTCGACAAGTCGGTGCGCCTGTTCGCCTTCCAGTTTGGGCGCTCCGACAGCGGCCGCGACATCGGCCATGACATCAGCCAGCGCATGTGGCCCAGTCTCGCCATTGCCATTCCGGTCTTCATCATCGGGTTGGCGGTCAACGTGACCTTCGCCATGTTGCTGGCCTTCTTCCGGGGCACCTATCTCGACCTGGGCGGAGTGGTGCTGCTGGTGGTGCTGATGTCCATATCGGGGCTGTTCTACATCATCGGCGGCCAGTATCTCATGGGCAAGGTGCTCAAGCTGGTGCCCATTTCGGGCTACGCGCCCGGGCTGCTGGCCTGGAAGTTCGTGCTGCTGCCGGTACTGATCGGCATCGTATCCGGGATCGGCTCGGGTACGCGCTGGTACCGCACCCTGTTTCTGGAGGAGATCGGCAAGGACTATGTGCGCACAGCCCGCGCCAAAGGCCTGGGCGAGCTTCGGGTGCTGTTCCGCCATGTGCTGCAGAACGCCATGATCCCGATTCTGACAGGCGCAGTAGTGGTATTGCCGCTGCTGTTCATGGGCAGCCTGATCCTGGAGTCCTTCTTCGGCATTCCGGGGCTGGGCAGCTATACCATCGACGCCATCAACATGCAGGACTTCGCCATCGTCCGCGCCATGGTCTTTCTGGGCTCGGTGCTCTACATCCTTGGCCTGGTGCTGACCGACCTGTCCTATACCCTGGTCGATCCGCGGGTGAGGCTGTCATGATCAAGCCGGTGATCCTCTGGACCGACGCCCTCATCTTCGTGCTGATCGCAGTGGTCAGCCTGTTTGTCGTCCACGCCCACCGCCAGGCCCATCTGCGCGAGCCCTGGCAGCGGGTGCTGAAGAGCCGGCTGGGCATGGCCTCGCTGGTGATCGTTCTGGCCTATGTTGCGGTCGGCATGCTCGATTCCATTCACTTCCGCAAGGCGCTGCCGGACAACGGCAACGGCGGCAGCACGCATTATTCGGGCGAGGTGCTGAGCCTGCTCGATCTGTGGATGGGGCCGGTGCGCACCCAGGTGGAGAAGAGCTATTCCGCGCCCTTCGCCACCCATCTGTTCATCAAGCTGTCGGTGACCGATGCCGAGGGCCGCACCGTGCGCGCCTATCCGCGCCTGGCCTACGGCGGTGCCCATCTCGACGATCCTGCCGAGCGTGCCGCGGATCTGCGTGAGCGGGGCTTGCGCGCGGTGGGGCAATGGCTTGTGGCCATGGGTGCCCTGACGCTGCTGCTGGCGCTGCTGCTGGCACGGCGCCGCAGGGAGCCGATTGGGCGGGTGCTGCAGCGCATTCTGCGCGGGCAGGACCCGTGGCCCTGGCGCAGTTTCCTCGCCGCGTTCGGCGCGGTGTTGGCAGTACTGTTCTTCGCCATTCATTTTGCCGCTGCCTATCATGTGCTGGGCACCGACAAGGTGGGGCAGGATGTCTTCTACCAGGCCGTGAAGAGCATCCGTACCGGGCTGGTCATCGGCACCCTCACCACACTGGTCATGCTGCCCTTCGCCATCCTGCTGGGCATCATGGCCGGGTATTTCCGCGGCTGGGTGGACGATGTCATCCAGTACCTCTATACCACCCTGAATTCGATTCCGGGCGTGCTGCTGATCGCGGCGGCCATTCTCATGCTCCAGGTCTACATGGCCAACCATCCCGAGCTGTTCGAGACCATGGCCGAGCGCGCCGACATCCGGCTGCTGTTCCTGTGCGTCATCCTCGGCATCACCAGCTGGACCGGTCTGTGCCGCATGCTCAGGGGCGAAACCTTCAAGCTGCGCGAGGTGGATTTCATCGAGGCAGCGACGGCCTTCGGCGTGCGCCATCGCACCATTATTCTCCGGCACATCCTGCCCAACGTGATGCACATCGTGCTGATTGCGGTAGTGCTGGACTTCAGCGGACTGGTGCTGGCCGAGGCCGTGTTGTCCTATGTGGGCGTGGGCGTGGACCCTTCCATGATCAGCTGGGGCAACATGATCAACCGTGCGCGGCTGGAGATGGCGCGGGAGCCCATGGTGTGGTGGTCGCTGCTGGCTGCCTTCCTGTTCATGTTCACCCTGGTGCTGGCGGCGAATCTCTTGTCCGACGCGGTTCGCGATGCCTTCGACCCCAGGCTGAGGCGGACGCGATGATACGGCAACCGGATTGGGGAGAGGACTCATGACGGCACCCCTGCTCGAGGTGCGCGGACTGACGGTGGCGCTGGGCGAGGGCGAACATGCCATTCGGCCGGTGGATAATCTGGATTTCGACATCGCGCCCGGCGAGACCTTTGCCTTGCTCGGGGAATCGGGCTGCGGCAAGTCGATGACGGCGCTGTCGATCATGCGTCTGCTGCCACAGCCCGGCGGACGCATCCTGTCGGGCTCGGTGCGCCTCGGTGGACAGGAACTGCTCGAGCTGCCGGAGGCCGAGATGCGCGGGGTGCGCGGCGGACGCATCGGCATGATCTTCCAGGAGCCCATGACCTCGCTGAATCCCGTGCTCACGGTGGGACGCCAGATCGGCGAAAGCCTCGCCCGGCACAAGGGGCTGACAGGGCCGGCCCAGCGCGCGCGGATCCGCGAGCTGCTTGATGCCGTCGGCATCCCGGACACGGCACGTCGCATCGACGAATACCCGCACCAGCTCTCCGGCGGCATGAAACAGCGGGTGATGATCGCCATGGCGCTGGCGGGCGAGCCCGACCTGCTCATCGCCGACGAGCCCACCACCGCCCTGGACGTCACCATCCAGGCCCAGGTGCTGGACCTGCTGACCCGGCTGCAGCGCGATACCGGCATGGCCATGCTGCTGATCACCCATGACCTGGGCGTGGTTGCGGACAGGGTCGACCGGGTGGGCGTGATGTATGCCGGCCAGATCGTGGAGCTGGCCCGGCGGGACGCCTTTTTCGCCGAGCCCCGGCATCCCTACAGTCGCAAGCTGTTCGAGGCCCTGCCTGCCATGGACAAGCGCGACCAGCCGCTGGCGCAGATTCCGGGGACCGTGCCACCGCTCGACCGGCCGTTTTCCGGTTGCCGGTTTGCCGATCGCTGCGAACGGGCCTGGGACCTCTGTCGCGAGCAACGGCCGCCCTGGGTCGACGGCGAGGGGCTGGAGGGCGTGCGCTGCCATCTCTACGTCCCTGGCGTCAGGGTGCCGGAGGCGCAGGCAGGACAGACGACCGGGGAGGGCAGTGTGGCGAGCGCGGCCGCGCCTGCAGCGCCCCCCGCGGGTGACAGGTCCTTGCTCGAGGTCAGCGGGCTCACTGTCCACTTCCCGGTGCGCAAGGGCCTGCTGCGGCGGCAGGTGGGCGCCGTACGCGCGGTCGATGGTGTCGACTTCGCTATTGCCCCCGGCCAGACGCTGGCACTGGTGGGCGAGTCCGGCTGCGGCAAGACGACCGCGGGCAAGGCCATCCTGCAGTTGATCCGCCCCACGGCGGGCAGCGTGCGCTTTGATGGCATCGAGCTCACCGAACTGCGCGGCGAGGCGCTGCGCCGCCGGCGGCGGGAGTTCCAGATCATCTTCCAGGATCCCTATTCCTCCATGAATCCGCGCATGCAGGTGGGCGACATCATCGAGGAAGGGATGATTGCGCAGGGTATCGGCGGCGATCGCGCAGCACGGCGCGCGCGGGTGAGCGCGCTTCTGGAACAGGTGGGGCTGCGGCCCGAGCACGCCACGCGCTATCCGCACGAATTCTCCGGCGGCCAGCGCCAGCGCATCTGCATCGCCCGCGCGCTGGCGGTGGGGCCACGGCTGATCGTCTGCGACGAACCCACCAGTGCGCTGGATGTCTCCGTGCAGGCGCAGGTCCTGAATCTGCTCAAGGGGCTGCAGCGCACCCTGGACCTGGCCTACCTGTTCATCACCCACAATCTTTCCGTGGTTGCCTACCTGGCCGACCGGGTGGCGGTGATGTATCTGGGGCGCATCGTCGAGGAGGGGCCGGTCGCCGCGGTGCTGGACGATCCGCGTCATCCCTATACGCAGGCGCTGGTGTCGGCGGTGCCGACGCTGGATCGCGAGCGGGGTCGCGAGATTATTCGCCTGGAAGGGGATCTGCCGTCGCCGGTGTCGCCGCCCTCAGGCTGTCATTTTCACCCCCGCTGCCCGCAGGCCATGGATGTCTGCCGATCCGGTTATCCCGGGCGCACCGAGCTCGGGGGCGGGCGCTGGGTCAAGTGTCATCTCTATCCACGCGACGACCAGCAGCCATGAGCTGGTTACGGGATACCGGGCGGGCCCCTGCCGTGCCTTTGCCTGGCGCCGGATGCCAGCCCGAAAATTGCACGAGGCCGATGAAAACCGAAGGCAGGCCCATGTGCATGAAGACTGTTTCTTGTATATTGGCGGGCAGCGGTTTGCTACTGCACGGCTCTGCCGGCGTCTGCACGTCTGGCGCGCCCGATCGCACCGCTTTTATTCCGGGCATCCTGCCCTCCACCCCTACGGGGCCAAGGGCGCGAGGCGCCCTTGGTCAAAATCGCCCCCGGCGATTTTGTCACTCGAACCGTAGCGAAGGCTACGCTTCTCGCTCCAAGGCGGCATCGAACATGCCAGACGCACATCCCTCCGGCAGCTTCGTGCAACTTTCGGGCTATAATTCCGCAGTCCTGTGTTCAGGCAATTCATTTGCATCAACCATCGAGGCTGACATGACAGAGTCCTTTCACCCGCCGCGCCGTACCCTGATGGGTCCGGGTCCTTCCGATGTCAATCCGCGAATCCTCGAGGCCATGTCCCGGCCCACCATCGGCCACCTGGATCCGGCCTTCATCGGCATGATGGAGGAGATGAAGGACCTGCTGCGCTACGCCTTCCAGTGCGACTATGATCTGGCTATGCCGGTCTCGGCGCCGGGTTCCGCCGGTATGGAGACCTGTTTCGTCAACCTGGTCGAGCCGGGTGACAAGGTGGTGGTCTGCCAGAACGGGGTGTTCGGCGGGCGCATGAAGGAGAATGTCGAGCGCGCCGGCGGCACGCCTGTCATGGTCGAGGATCCCTGGGGCCAGCCGGTCGACCCGAACAAGGTCGAAGATGCGCTCAAGGCCAACCCGGATGCGCGCATCCTTGCCTTCGTGCATGCCGAGACCTCCACCGGCGCCCAGTCCGATGCCCGCACCCTGGCCGAGATTGCGCGGCGCCACGACTGCCTGACCATCGTCGATACCGTGACCTCGCTGGGTGGTTCCGAACTCCGCGTCTCCGAGTGGGGGCTGGATGCCGTGTACTCCGGTAGCCAGAAGTGTCTGTCCTGCACGCCGGGGTTGTCGCCGGTGACCTTCAGCGAGCGGGCGCTGGAACGGGTGCGCAACCGCAGCCACAAGGTGCAGAGCTGGTTCCTGGACCTGAACCTGGTGCTCGGCTACTGGGGCGGCGACGGCAAGCGTGCCTATCACCATACCGCGCCGATCAACGCCCTCTACGGGCTGCACGAGGCGCTGGTGATTCTGGAAGAGGAGGGTATCGAGAATGCCTGGGTGCGGCATGAGCGCAACCATGAGGCACTGCGCGCCGGTTTCGAGGCCATGGGACTGTCCTTCGTGGTGCCCGAGGGCGCGCGCCTGCCCCAGCTCAACGCGGTCAGCATCCCGGATGGCGTGGACGATGCCCTGGTCCGCAGCCGGTTGCTGGAGGAATACAATCTGGAAATCGGTGCCGGCCTCGGCGCACTGGCTGGCAAGGTCTGGCGCATCGGCCTGATGGGCCATGCCAGCAACCGCACCAATGTCCTCTTCTGCCTGGGGGCCCTGGATGCGGTGCTGACCGACATGGGCGCACCGATCGAGTCGGGCGTGGCCGTGGCGGCGGCGCGGGATGCCTACATCGACTGAGCCGCGGAGATTCCGATATGTCTGATGAGTCCAGGGCGGGTGATGGAAGCCCCTCCTTGATGCAGGTGGTCGGCAGCGTGCTGGCCAGTTTCTTCGGCGTCCAAAGCAGCCGTGCCCGCGAGCGGGACTTCACCCGTGGCCGGCCCTGGGTCTACATCGTCGTGGGGCTGGTCGCGACCATCGTGTTCATCCTCACCGTCTGGTTCGTGGTGCGAACGGTGGTTGGTGCCGCCGGCGCCGGCTGAACCCTGGCTCGATTCAGTCGGCAAACAGCAGCTCCGGCAGGCTTGACGATCGGGTGCCGGGCCGGGGCCGGTTCGCGGCGTTGCGGAAGGTGAAGACCACGGAGTACTTGGTCTGCGCGCTGCGGTTTCGCGTGGCGGCATGCAGCAGCCGGGCATGAAAGAAGAGCACGTCGCCCGGCTCCAGTTCCACAATCCGCTGCTGGTCGAGCAGCGGCCGGTTTTCCGGCAGATCCTCGCGCAGGAAGCGGGCGGCATCGAAACGCCGGTCCTCCAGTTCCAGCCGGTGGCTCCCGGGGATCACGCGCATGCAGCCGTTCTGCTCGCGTTCCGGTCCCAGTGCCAGCCAGGCGTTTGCCAGTTCTCCGGTTTCGAACGCCCAGTAACGGGTATCCTGGTGCCAGCCGGTGTCCGAGCTGTAGCGCGGCTGCTTGGTCATGATGCAGTTGTGGTGCGCCAGCGGCATCACCAGCGGCCGCCCCAGCAGTTGCGCCATGCGCGTACGCAGCAGCGGGTGGCTGACCCATTGCGTGAACACGAAATCCCGGGACTGGGCACGCAGCAGTCGACGGATGGTGCGGCCCCCCTCGGCGTCCAGTGACGGTGGCGCGCCGGGATAGTGCAGCTCGGCCTCGAATTCCACCGGCGGTACCGCCTCTGCGAGCTGTTGCCTCGCCACTTCCAGCATGCGCTCCGCGAGCGGCACCGGGGCCAGCCCGCGGCAGACCACGAAGCCCTCGCGGGCAAAGTGCTCGAGTTCGGCCGGCGAAAAGCCGGTTTCCGGGGCCTGATCCAGTCCGAGTGTTTCGTTCACTGCCGACATTCCGCGGTGGAGGAACCCTCATTATCCCATGTCGAACGCGACACTCACAGGGGCGTGGACGCAGGGTGCCGGCTTGGTACAATCGCGGGCTTTCCGAATGCGGAGCAATGCCATGGCACAGACGTCGATCGGCTGGCAGGGGGTGGGGTTGAGATTCCTCGGTGCGGCCATCCTGGTGTTCTCGACCTACAATCCCGAGGGCTTCTCCTACTTCCACTGGCTGCGCGATCACTGGCGGTCGCCCACGCCGCTGCTTGTGCTGGCCGGCATCCTGTTGCTGATCGGCTGGACGGTGTTCATTCGGGCGACCCTGCGTTCGCTGGGGGCCTTTGGCCTGTTCCTCGCCTTTGCCTTCTTCGGCAGCCTGCTGTGGCTGGTGGTGGACTGGGGGCTGGTGCCGGCTGACAGCGTGCGCGCGCTGACTTACATCATCCTGGTGATGGTGTGCGGGGTACTGGCCGCCGGCATGAGCTGGTCGCACATTCGCCGCCGCCTGACCGGCCAGATCGATGTCGACGATGTGGACGAGGACTGAGCGCGGCGGGAAACGCGGCCTCAGTCCCGCCGGCGCAGGTGTTCGGCGATGTGCCCGGCCATGCGCAAGGCGAGGGCGGCGATGGTGAGGGCAGGCGATTCCCCGCCGCCGGAACTCGGGAACAGGCTGGCGTCGGCGATGTAGAGGTTCTTCCAGCGGTGGCTGCGGCCGTTCGCGTCGACCACCGACGTCCCGGGATCGGTACCCATGCGGGCGGTGCCGAACACGTGGGTGGCGCTGAAGAAGTCCCAGGTCCCGTATTCCTCGCGCAGATCGGTCACCCCGGCCTCGGCAAGAATCTCCCGTGTCTTTCGCGCCATGAAGCGGAGCCGGGCGACGGCCATGTCGTCGAGGTGACTGTGGATGCGGGCCAGTGGTCGGCCATGATCGTCCTTCGCCTCGGGATCGAGGTCGATGAAGCTGCCGGGATGGGGCAGGGACTCGCCGATGGCGCCGACCGAGATCAGCCGCCCGAATTCCGCGCGCAGCCGTCTTCGATGATCCCGCCCCCAGCCGGCGAGTGCCCGGGTGGCATGGGCGATGGGCCCGTTGAAGCCGCCCTCGGCCGTTGAATGGGTGAAGCGGCAGCCGCCGACCACGCCGGGGATGGCATCCGGGGCGTTGAAGTCCCAGCAGATGATGTCCGCCGGCAGGCCGCGATGGCTGCCCAGTGGCTCCGGGTGCAGGCCGGTGCTTTTCCAGGACAGGGTCTCCATGAAGTTCCGTCCCACCATGCCCGACTCGTTGGCGAGGCCGTCGGGGGCGTGCGCATTGGCCGAGAGCAGAAGCAGGCGCGGCGTTTCCACCGCACCGCAGGCCACCACGTTCACCCGTGCCCGGACGCGGCGCCGGGCGCCGTCGGCGCCGCTGATGACCAGCGCGCTGATGCGGTCGTCCCCGCCCGGGACCAGCCTGAGTACCTCGGTATCGGTCAGCAGGGTCAGGCGACCGGTGGCCTGCGCCTGACGAATGAAGGTGACATCGGTGCTGCCCTTGTCGGTGCGGGGGCAGCCGCGGTTGCAGGCCGCACAGTAGTTGCAGGCAGGTCGGCCCTGGTGCGGACTGGACAGCACCGCCAGCGCATTGGGGTGCCAGGTCAGCGAACTTCGACCCATCAGGCGCTGCGCCGCATGGCCCGGTGGGTGGACCCGCTGCGGATAGGGGCCGCTGCGCGGGCGGCTGGGTTCGGTGACACCTGCCACGCCGATCAGCGCCTCGGCCTGCCGGTACCAGGATTCCAGCGTGTCGTAGTCGATGGGCCAGTCTGCACCCACGCCGAATTCGGTTTGCAGGCGAAAGGCGCGCGGATGCAGCCGGTGCGCCTCGCCGGTGAAGTGCAGGGTGCTGCCCCCCACGCCGCGGACGTGGTGATAGCGCCAGCCGTGACGGTGACTGCGAGGATTGAGCGGACCCTGGCCGGCGTTCCAGCTGCCCAGTTCGGCACGCAGGCCCTCGTCCAGCGGCTGCAGCGGGGCGAAGCGATGGCGCCCCCGGCTGCCAGGTGGCTGGGGGAAGGCGTGACGCTCCCAGTCGACAGCGGTCTGCGGATAGTCCCGGGGAGGCACGAAGGCGGGGCCGGCCTCGATCATGAGTACCCGGATCCCGGCATGGCAGAGTCCCCAGGCGAGCGCGCCGCCACCCGCGCCGGCGCCGATGATGGCTACGTCGGCCTCGAGGTCAGGCAAGGCGGTCATGGGGTGGAGGGCGGGTATAGTCGGGATAGCCCAGGGGTTGGGGCGGGTGGTAGCCGGGCAGGCGTCGCCATACGGCCGGGTGCGCATAGTAGTGCTCGAACGCCAGCGCACGCAGCCGGGCGAAGGGAGGCGCTAGCCCCCTGTCGTGGTCGAGGATCTCGGCCAGCAGCGCTGCCCGTCGATCCGGCAGCAGGTCGGCGAAGCCCTCGCCGGCCAGTGTCCGGGCCTGGCGATCAATGCGCCACAGCAGGTGCGCAAGGGTGCGCTGCAGGACCGGCCGCGCGTCCAGCTCGCGCCCGAGGGCGTCCTCCAGGCCCAGTTCCGTGGCCGATGGCCAGTCGCCATCGGCCGGAAGGAGGCTGTCCAGGACAGCGGCCAGCAGGACGGTGTCCGGCACCTCCGGTGGGGTCGGGCGTCGGACCAACCGGAGGGCGCCAAGCAGGAGGGCGCTCAGTCCCGACAGCAGCAGAAAGGAACGCCTGCGCATGCAGCCAGTGTGCGTGCTGCAGTGGCTTGGGGCAATACCGAGCGAATGTCAGGGATTTTTACAACTTCCGGGCAAGGCAGGGCATGTCCTTTGCCCGATGGAGAGCAATACATTGAATAATAAAGGATCTTGTGGATGGTGGTACGAAACCTGTATATCCGTATGGGTACAGCGATTCCGGCATGCGATGCCGGCACGGAAAGTCGCTGAAACCCTGATCGTTAAGGAGGAACCTGTCATGCGTACCCTGATCACCAGTCTGGCACTCTCGCTTGTCAGCTTCGCCGCGTCGGCCGGAACCGCCACGCAGCCGCCGCCCCAGACCGTGCCGGAGCCCGGCATCTGGGCCCTGCTGGCCGTCGGTGGTGTCGGCTACCTGCTGGCGCGCAAGCGCAAGTAAGCCCGGTTGCGCGCGACCTGATCCGGCCTTGTGGCCGGATCAGGACTGCTTGCGCACATCCACATACAGCGTCAGGCGCTGGCCCGGTCGGAGCGGGCGGGTGCTGTCGACGTCATTCCACCGGGTCAGTTCCCGCACCGAAACCCGGAAACGCGCCGCGATCGCGGCCAGTGAATCACCGCGTCGGACCTCGTAGATCACCCGTCGCTGCATCGAGGTTGCGGTGCCGGGCCTGTGCAGTACCAGAATCTGCCCCGGGCGCAAGGTGTCTGCGGGGGCCATGCCGTTCCAGCGGGCAAGATCCCGCACGCGCACGCCCTCGTTCCGTGCAATGTCCCACAGGGTATCGCCGGATCGCACCCGGTAGCGCTTGCCGCCGGTCGCCAGCCGGCGCGCCTCGCGTGCCGCGAGACTCCCTGCGTAGTCCTCCAGCGAACGTTGTGCCACCGGGATCAGCAGATGCCGGCCGGCGCGGATCAGGTCGCTGCGGAGTTCGTTGACATCCTTCAGCACCGCGACCGTGGTCTGGTAGCGCCGGGCAATGGTGCCCAGGCTCTCGCCGCTGCGTATCCGGTGACGGACCCAGCGCACCCGTCGTTGCGGTGGCAGCGTTTCCAGTGCGGTGCTCAGGCGCGCGGCGGCGTCGGCCGGCAACAGCAGCCGATGCGGGCCGTCGGGCGGGGTGGCCCAGCGATTGAAACCGGCGTTGAATCGGTACAGTTCGGCGAGCGGCACCCCGGCCAGTTCCGCGGCCAGTGCCAGGTCCATCTGGCCACCGAGGTCGACGGTTGACAGGCGGGCGTCGGGATCGACGTCGGGAAGCTGCACCCCGTAGCGTTCGGGTTCGGCGACGATCTGCGCCAGGGCCACCAGTCTCGGCACATAGGCCCGCGTCTCGCGCGGCAGACTCAGGTATTCGAAGGATGCCGGACGCCCGCGGGCGCGGTTGCGACGAATGGCGCTGCGCACGTTGCCCTCGCCCGAGTTGTAGGCGGCCACCGCCAGCAGCCAACTGTCGAATCGATCGTGCAGGCGCTGCAGGTAGTCGAGTGCGGCCCGGGTTGACGGCACGGGATCGCGCCGGCCGTCATACCACCAGTTCTGCGCCAGGTCGAAATGGCGACCGGTCGCGGGAATGAACTGCCACAGCCCGGCCGCCTGACCGTGGGAATAGGCGAAGGGATCGAAGCTGCTCTCGATGGCGGGCAGCAGCGCAATCTCCGTGGGCATGTCGCGCGCTTCGACCTGATCCAGTATCCAGGGGAGGTAGGGGGCGCCGCGTTGCAGCAGGCGGCGCAGGTCGTCGGGACTGCGCAGGAAGCGCTTGCGATACTGATCCACGGCCAATGAGTCGGGAACACGCAGGGCGAAGCCCGATCGCAGCCGTTCCCAGAAATCGGTAGGCGGTGGCGCCGTTCCCTGCGGCTCTGCAAGCCGGGGTTCGACCGGCAGCGCGGCGGCGGCGACTTCCGGGGAGACGCCGGCCGGTTCGGCGAGAGGTGCCGGCGCCTCGTCCGCGCGCCGAGCGGCCTCGTCCAGACCACAACCGCCGACGGACAACGCCAGCATCCAGGGCAGCGCCAGGCGCAATGGGTGCCGGAATGTCGCTCGATCGGTCATGTGGGACAGGGCTTCGACTGGCGGAACCGGGGATGCTGACAGTTGCCGGCGGAGGGGTCAACCGACCCGTCCGTCCTCTGCGCGGTGAGGAAGCGATCCGGTATGATGCGCGCATGGGACGGGAGCAGGAAGGATCCGGCCGGCAGCGCTGCCGGCCTCATGCCGTGGCGGCCTTGCGGGACTGGTTCCGCTCGCCGCTCGGACGCGCATTGGGCGAGGCTGAGACGACGCGGCTGCGCGCCAGCCTGGGCAGCCTGTTCGGCTATCACATGCTGCTGGTGGATGCGCCCTGGACAGAGGACGTGACCGAGGCGAGCCGGGTGCGCAACCGCTTTCGACTGAATGCGGGTGCCGGCAATGGGCCTCTGTTCGAGGGGCGGGCAGATGCGCTGCCGGTCATCACCGATTCGATTGATATCATAGTATTGCCGCATGTTCTTGAGTTTTCTTCTGATCCTCATGCCGTGCTGCGCGAAGTCGATCGCTGCCTGATTCCCGAGGGCCATGTGGTCATTGTCGGCTTCAATCCCTGGAGTCTTTGGGGACTGCGTTCCATTTTGACCGGCTGGCGGGGACAGGTGCCCTGGTGCGGGCGCTTCCTGGGCGCAGGGCGGCTGCGCGACTGGCTGGCGCTGCTGGGCTTCGCCACTGTCGAGGCAGCGCCCATCGGCTTCCGGCCGCCCGTGGGTTCCCCCTGGCTGCTTGAACGCGCGGGCGTTCTCGATCGACTGGCCGACCGGGGCTGGCGCTTGCCCGCTGCCGCCTATCTGCTGGTCGCCCGCAAGCGGGTCATGGGCCTGACCCCCATCAAGCCGCGCTGGCGGCCACGGCGGGGGCTGTTGTCGCCGGGCATCGCCGAGCCGACCAGCCGGAGCGGCAACTCGTGAGTCGCCGGGTGGAGATGTTCACCGACGGTGCCTGTCGCGGCAATCCGGGTCCCGGAGGCTGGGGCGTGGTGCTGCGCTACGGCGACCGCGAGAAGGAACTCTATGGCGCCGAGCCCGAGACGACCAACAACCGCATGGAACTGATGGCGGCCATTCGGGGCCTGGAGGCCCTTACCCGTCGGGTTCCCGTGCGCCTGACCACGGATTCACGCTATGTGCAGCAAGGCGTTACCGAATGGCTGCCGAACTGGAAGCGCCGCAACTGGCGCAATGCCGCGGGCAAGCCGGTCAAGAACCGGGATCTCTGGCAGCGGCTGGATGCGCTGGCGCAGGAACACCAGGTCGAGTGGCATTGGGTGAAGGGGCACAGCGGCCATCCCGAAAACGAACGGGCAGATGCCCTGGCCAATCGTGCCATCGACGAAATGCTGAGCGGGGAGAGGACATGAATCGTCAGATCGTACTCGATACCGAGACCACGGGCCTCGAGCCCTCGGAAGGCCATCGCATCATCGAAATCGGTTGCGTGGAACTGGTGAACCGGCGGCTGACCGGGCGCAATTATCACCAGTACCTGCAACCGGACCGCGAGATCGACGAAGGCGCGGTCGAGGTGCATGGCATCACCAACGAGTTCCTTGAAGGAAAGCCGCGCTTTGCCGATATCGCGGGGGAGTTCCTGGACTTCGTGCGTGGTGCCGAGCTGGTCATCCACAACGCCCCCTTCGATGTTGGCTTCCTGAATCACGAACTCCAGCGGTTGGGCAGGGACTGGGGGTGCATCGAGGACCACTGCACGGTACTGGATACGCTGGCGCTGGCGCGGCGCATGCATCCCGGGCAGAAGAACAGCCTGGACGCGCTGTGCAAGCGTTACGGGGTGGACAATTCCAACCGTGAGCTGCACGGTGCGCTGCTGGACGCCGAGATCCTGGCCGACGTCTACCTGGCCATGACCGGCGGCCAGGTGGCCCTGTCGCTGGATACCGCGCAGGGGCCGGGGCAGGAAGTCACGGGCGATACCGCCATCCGCCGTCTGCCGGTCGACCGACCGCCGCTGCCGGTGATCACGGCCAGCGAGGAAGAGCTGGCCGCCCACGAGGCGCGCCTGGATGCGCTGGACCAGGCCGCGGCCGACGGGGCACTGTGGCGCCGGCTGTCGCACTGAGAAACGGCGGCGCTGGCCGAGGATTCAATCTGGAACCAGTTGGGGATGGGAGCATGCTGAAAACGGAAGATGCCCGCATCGCAGTGATCGGGCTGGGTTATGTGGGATTGCCGCTGGCAGTGGCGTTCGGCCGGTACTATCCGACGGTCGGCTTCGACGTCAACAGCAGACGCA
>NZ_JALTON010000016.1 GCF_027000115.1 Thiohalobacter sp.
CTTCCGGTTCGGCGGCTTCCGGTTCGGCGGCTTCCGGTTCGGCGGCTTCCGGTTCGGCGGCTTCCGGTTCGGCGGCTTCCGGTTCGGCGGCTTCCGGTTCGGCGGCTTCCGGTTCGGCGGCTTCCGGCGCCGACTCGTCCCTCGTCGGCGCCTCCGCGTCGCTGGCCGGGGCCTCGTCGCTCAGCCGCGGCACCGCATCGAAACGCTCGCCACAGGCCGGGCAGGCCATCCAGCCGTGGCCCTCCGCCAGCATCTTCGTGGTGACGGGAAACTCGTGCTGACAATCGGGGCAGCGGGTGCGCATTCGGGGTCCTGGGAGTGATCCGGCTCGGCGAATCGGCCTGGGTGCATCCTACTCAAGACGGTCGACAAAGGCACGACCGGCGTCATAGGCGTGCCACGCCGCCCCGGATTACGCTTCGCTTCATCCGGGCTACACAAACACGCTCAGCGCAGCCCGGATGAAGCGCGAGCGGAATCCGGGGGAGTGATCGGCCGCCGCACCACCAGCCGCACCCAACCGTCCTGCTCGACAACCGGTTCGAGTTCGCCGTGGGGCCTGTAGACCGCCGCGACGGCGTCGGCCTGCGCCGCGAGGATGCCGGAGAGCACCAGCCGGCCGCCGGGGCGGACCAGGGAAACGAGGGTGGGCGCCAGCTCGATCAGGGGATTGGCGAGGATGTTGGCGAGCAGCAGATCGGCCGGCCCGGCGGGCAGTTCGTCGGGCAGAAAGAGGCTCAGGGCGGCGTCGACGCCGTTGCGGCGCGCATTGTCGCGACTCGCGGTGAGCGCCTGCGGATCGATGTCCACGCCGCGGACCCGCCGCGCACCCAGCTTCAGCGCGGCGATGGCGAGGATGCCGGAACCGCAGCCGTAGTCGATGACGTCCCGCCCGGCCGGCGGATGCGCATCCAGCCAGGACAGGCACAGCGCGGTGGTGGGGTGGGTGCCGGTGCCGAAGGCCAGCCCGGGATCGAGCAGAAGGTTCACCGCGTCCGGCTCGGGCGGAGCCATGTCACCGGGGATCACCCACAGTCGTTCGCCAAAGCGCATGGGCGCGAAGTCGTCCAGCCAGGCGCGGGTCCAGTCCCGGTCCTCCAGCGGCTCGGCCGTCATGCGCTGCGCGGCCTCGCCGATGTGCCGCGCCAGCCCGGCGCGAACGGCGTCGGGGTCGATGCCGGCATCGAACAGCGCCACCACCCGTGTGCGCGACCACAGCGGCGTCTCGCCCGGACCCGGTTCCAGCACCGGCTCGTCGGCGGCGTCCACCAGCGTGACCGACAGCGCACCGAGGCCGGTGAAGAGATCGGAAAGATGCTCGGGGTCCTGTGCCCCGGCCTCGAGGCTCAGTTGCAGCCAGGGCATGGTGGTGGAGAGGACAAGAGCGCCACGGACGTCACGGACGGGCGCCACGCGGTTTCCTGATGGACAGGCTTCGCTTTGCCCACCCCCCTTCCGGGCCGTCGATCAGGAAGACGGCGCGTAGGATGGGCAAAGGCCCGCAGGGCCGTGCCCATCAAGGCCCACGCGGCTTTTCGATGGGCAGGCTTCGCTTTGCCCATCCTACCTCCGGGCCGCTGCCCGGGGAGACAAGGCGCAGGACGGGCAAAGGCCCGCAGGGCCGCGCCCATCACAATGGCAGCATGACCCTGATGGGCACGTCGCTTCGCGCCTTTGCCCATCCTACCCTGGCCCGGCGAACACATTTGCCGTCACAGACCGAGCTTCTTCTCGAGGTAATGGATATCGGTGCCGCCGGTCAGGAAGGCGGCGTCCGAACAGATGTCTTCGTGCAGCGCGATGTTGGTATTGATGCCGTCGATGATGATCTCGGCGAGCGCGCCGCGCATGCGGGCGAATGCCGAGTCACGGGTCTCGCCGTGGGCGATGAGCTTGCCGATCATGGAATCGTAGTTCGGAGGCACGCTGTAGCCATGATATATGTGCGAGTCCCAGCGGATGCCGGGCCCTCCGGGGGGATGGAAAAGCGTGATGGTGCCCGGCGAGGGCATGAAGCTGCGCGGATCCTCGGCGTTGATGCGGCATTCCAGGGCATGACCGGTGAAACGAATGTCCTCCTGGCGATACGACAACCCCCGACCGGCGGCGATACGCAACTGCTCCTTGACGATGTCCACGCCGGTGACCATCTCGGTCACCGGGTGCTCCACCTGGACGCGGGTGTTCATCTCGATGAAATAGAACTCGCCATCCTGATACAGGAACTCGAAGGTGCCCGCCCCGCGGTAGTTGATGCGGCGGCAGGCCTCGGCGCAGCGCTCGCCCATCTCGGCTCGCTGCCCGGGCGTGATCCCCGGCGCCGGCGCTTCCTCGACCACCTTCTGGTGGCGGCGCTGCATGGAGCAATCCCGCTCGCCGAGGTGGATGGCGTTGCCCTCGCCGTCGGCCAGCACCTGGAACTCCACGTGACGCGGCCGTTCCAGGAACTTCTCCATGTACAGGGTGCCGTTGCCGAAGGCCGCCTCGGCCTCGCTGCGGGTGAGGTCGATGGCATTGAGCAGCGCGGCCTCGGCGTGCACCACGCGCATGCCGCGCCCGCCACCGCCACCGGCGGCCTTGATGATGACCGGATAGCCGATCTCCCGCGCCAGGCGCAGGTTCTCGTCCGGGTCGTCGCCCAGCGCCCCGTCCGAACCCGGCACGCAGGGCACCCCGGCCTCCTTCATGGCGCGGATGGCCGAGACCTTGTCGCCCATCAGGCGAATGGTGTCCGGCCGCGGGCCGATGAAGATGAAGCCGCTGCGCTCCACCTGCTCGGCGAAGTCCGCATTCTCCGACAGGAAGCCGTAGCCGGGATGAATGGCCACCGCGTCCGTCACCTCCGCCGCGCTGATCAGCGCCGGGATGTTGAGATAGCTCTCCGCCGCCGGCGCGGGGCCGATGCACACCGACTCGTCCGCGAGCCGCACGTGCTTGAGGTCCCGGTCCACCGTGGAATGCACGGCCACCGTGCGGATACCCAGCTCGCGGCAGGCCCGAAGTATGCGCAGCGCAATCTCGCCACGATTGGCAATGACGACTTTATCCAGCATTGTTTTCGGTTACCAAGAGATCAGGAGCGCCACGGAATACACGGAAGGCACGGAAAATACGGATTGTTTCAGCATACCACCCGCTTGATCGTAACCTTCGGATAACAGAAATTGAGCAGCAGGCCCACCTGTTTTCCGCTTGCGCGCAGATAGTTCAACAACTGCGAAGTATGGGCCGGGGAAAGCGCCGGCTGGGCCTTGAGTTCGAGAATGATCCTGTCCTCGACCACCAGATCAGCCAGATACTCGCCCACCCTTTCGCCCTTGTACTCGATCTTCAGGGCTACCTGCGCTTCCGCTCGATAGCCCCGCAGGCGCAGTTCCCGCAACAGCGCCCGCTCATAAACCTTCTCCAGGAACCCGGCACCCAACTGACGGTAGACCTCGTACGCTGCACCGCGTATGCCATAGGTCAGGTCCTCTTCCAGCAACATCCGCATTCCTCCCTGAATGCATCAGTCCCTTGCCACATCCTGCGGACTCCAGGCCCGAAAACAACATTCCCCCTTCCGTGTTCTCCGTGTCGTCCGTGGCGCTCTTCGAATTTCAATCAATCACGAACAACGGCTGCCCGAACTCCACCGGCTGGCCGTTCTCGGCCAGGATGGCGACGACCGTGCCCGCCTTGTCGGCTTCGATCTGGTTGAGCATCTTCATGGCCTCGATGATGCACAGGGTGTCGCCGGCGTTGACGTGTTGACCGACCTCGACGAAGGGCTTGGCGCCAGGCGAGGGAGCGCGGTAGAAGGTGCCCACCATGGGCGAGGTCACCTGATGACCCGGCGGAATGTCGGCGCCCGACTCGGTCGCGGGTTCGGCGGCGGCCGGCGCGGCCGATGCGGGTGCGGACGCCGGTGCCGCCGCCGGTATCGGCGCCGGCGCGGCCACCACGGCCGGTCCAGGCGCCGAGGCATGCCGGCTGATGCGCACCGACTCCTCGCCCTCGTGGATCTCGATCTCCGCGATGCCGGATTCCTCCAGCAGTTCGATCAGCTTCTTGACTTTGCGTATATCCATGATGTGTTACCCGGCGGGCTCACTTGAAAGGTGTTCCACCGCGGCGCGCAGGGCCAGCGCGTAGCCCAGGGCGCCCAGGCCGCTGATCACGCCCGCCGCGATGTCGGAGAAATAGGACCGCTGCCGGAAGGCTTCGCGGGCATGGACATTGGACAGGTGCACCTCGATGAAGGGGATCTCCACCGCTGTCAGGGCGTCCCGCAGGGCCACGCTGGTATGGGTGAAGGCCGCCGGATTGAATACGATGAACCCCACCCCTTCCTCGCGGGCGGCATGGATGCGCTCCACCAGTTCGTGCTCGGCGTTGGACTGGAAGCCGCGCACCTCCGCCCCAAGCTCCGCGCCCAGGGTTTCGAGGCGCGCCATGATGGCCGCCAGGGTCTCGGAGCCATAGTGGCCGGGCTCCCGGACGCCCAGGAGATTCAGATTGGGGCCGTGCAAGACGAGTATCTGGTGCATGACAGCAGCTTCGCACCTGTTCCAGGTGATTTCGTGGCAGATCGCCGCCGGAATGCGGAAATCACGATGAGTGGATTATGCCCCAGCCGCCGCCGGATTGCCATGATCCCGCGCGAAAAAATGCCCGCCCTTGTATCTTGCATCTTGCCGCTTGTATCTTGATACCCGGAAATTCCCGCAAGGAGCGTAAAGATGTCGACGACCGCGGAAGAGAGTCTGCTACACCGCCACCGGCTGGATGTGGACGCCTATTACCGCATGGCCGAGGCCGGCATTCTCGGGCCGGACGCCCGGGTGGAACTGATCGAGGGAGAGATCATCGACATGGCACCGATAGGGAGCAGACACGCTGCGGCCGTGAGCCGGCTGGCCCACCTTCTACACCAGAAAATTGGCCAGCAGGTCATCGTGTGGACCCAAAACCCCCTCCGTCTGGACGAATATTCCGAACCCGAACCCGACCTCGCCCTGCTGCGACCGCAGGAAGACTTCTACAAGTCCGCACATCCGAGCCCCAGGGACGTCCTCCTGGTCATCGAAGTGGCAGAATCATCCCTGCGCTACGACCGCGAAATCAAGATCCCCCTCTACGCCCGCCACGGCATCCCCGAGGCCTGGCTGGTGGATGTCGAGAACGAAGCGCTCACCCTGTTCCGCGAGCCCTCCGAATCCGGCTACCGGCAGGAGATCCACCCCGACACCTTCACGGCCATCACCCCCGCCACCCTGCCTGCCCTCGCCCTCGACCTGAGCGGCCTCTTCTGAACGACAGCGCCCGAACCCGTCGGATACGCACCGCGCACCACGGCAACGCCAAGCGGCGCGACGGCGGGCGGTGCCCGCCCTGCGGGATTCAGGGGTGGTACTGGAGCTGCGCGCCGATGCCGGCCACCGGACTGCCCGCGGCATCCACGGACTTCACCAGGCGCCGCGAACAATCCGTGATATCGGACCTGGATCCCTTCAGGCTGGCGCGCGCCCCCGCCGGGCCAGACCCATCAGGCCGACCAGCCCGGAACCGAACAGCCAGACGGCTGCGGGGACGGGCACGGGCGTGGCGTAGAAATCGAACGACACGTTGAGCCCCTGGAAGATGAAAGCATCCTGCACCGCACCACCCGGCTGCCCATCCCCATCCCAGTCGGTACTGGTATAAGTCGTGCACGAGTAGACCCACGGGAGATTGGCACAACCGTAAGTAACATCCCAGACATTGACGACACCAAAGGGATAACTGATACCGCTGTCGCTCCAGTCAAACAACATGCCCCCGCCCACCTGGCCGGGTCCGACGGTAAAGGTATAGGCATAGGTTGCCGGCCCCGCATCCGATCCCGTACCGACATAGGTCCAGGTGTGGGTCCCCTCGCCAAACAGGGTCAAGGTCGCAGACATGTTGTTGTCGAGCAGAACCTGATCCCACACGCTCAGGTTGCCGGTCCCCAACAGTTCGTCTATTTCTCCGAACGTCGTCGCGCAGGGACCGCCGCCATCGGTGACGAAATTCTGCGTAGTTCCGGAGCTATCGATAAAACACAGACTCCCATCCAGTGCCAGCGGGGGGCGCACATTGAGCGCGAACACCTGCCCCGAACCCAGCAGGGCTGCGAGGCCCCACACCAAACACCGCTTTCTTCCCATGGTTACGCTCCTTGTTTTTCGAAAGGAAATCCGGCCCGCCTTTTCCACGCCGGCGGGCCGGCAGACGTCCTCAGTGGCCCCGCCGGGCCAGACCCATCAGGCCGACCAGCCCGGAACCGAACAGCCAGACGGCCGCGGGCAGGGGCACGAAGGCCTCCGGCGTCACCGCAACCGTCATCGAGAATCCAACCGTGGTCCCGCCAAAGGGGCCGCTCGCCTGCTCGCTGGTGAGAAAAACATCCCAGCTCGTGGCGCTGACCTGGGTCAGGGTTGCCGTGCCTCCCATGTAGAACTCCTCACCATTGAAGTTCCCATAGAGACCGCCAAAGTCCGCCGTCCCGTTGGCAAAATCCAGGCTCGGCAACGGATGGCTGCCGCCATCCACGCCGGTCTGCGCAAAATAGAAGTCGAGCGGATTGCCCAGGAAGCTCCCCTGCGCAAGACCGGCATAGGTCGCAGAGGCATCGGTCGCAATCGTCGCCGCGCTGCCGGTGAAGGCCTCGGGCAAGGGACCGTTGCCGGTCAGGCTGACGCCACCGCCAACCACGTCAACAACCGAAAAGCTGCCGGAATCCACCCAGGTGAGGGCCGCCGCGCGGGCGAGGCCGGCTGTCGCCATCAGGGCGACGAAGGTCAGGGTACAAATCCAGTTTCTGCGGTTCATCCTTGTTTCTCCTCTGTCATGGTTATGGCAACGGGTTCCTCCGAACCACACGAACCCTTCGATCCGCGGCGGTCGCTGTCATTCGCACCGACAGACACCGACACAACCGGAGTCCGCCCTGCTCCCGGACGGAAACAGGGCGGACGCACCTCACTCGATCACCGCCGTGATACCCGGCAGCGGGTTGCCGGCGCCGTCCACCGCACGCACTTCCACCACCTGCAGGCCGCTGAGACCGCCGGCGACATAGAATTTGAAATCGTTCAGGTCCTGCAGGGGCTGCGTGCCGGCCGGCGTGAGCAGCACACGCAATCGCGTGCCGTCGTCGCGCCACAGCAGGCTCTTGAGGTCCCCCCTCGGGTTCACCACCCAGGCCCTGCCCTGCCCGCCGTTGTCCGCATCCGGATCGTGCAGGCATTCCACCTGAATGGCATGGGGCACGACCGATCCCGAAAAACGCACCGTGTAATGGGGCACCCGCGCCAGGCCGGCGAGCTGTTCGGGGGTCAGCGGCCCGTTGAGTTCGGCCTCGAAGTCCTCGGGCTGACCGGTGCCCGCAATCACCAGAAGCTCCGCCGTGACGGACTCGCCCGCCGGATTGCTGACCTCGACCCGGGTATTCCCGGCCGGCAGCCATGCGGGCAGATCCACGAACACCACCGTCTGCCACCAGTCGCCGTCACCCCCGCTGAAACCCTCTTCGATCGCGGTACCATAGCTCCGGGCGGCGGGCGTCAGATCCTGGTCGATGCCGGCAGAGACGCGCAGGCTGGACAGGGGATCGGGATAGAGATTGAACACGGCGCGAATGGCCGGATCGCCCGGCGGGATCACCACCGGCGCACCGGCCGAGGGCGTAATGGTGACGGTGACCGTGTCCCGGGAAAAACCCAGCCGGCGGCCGGCGGCCAGGGTCACGGTGTCGCCGGCCCGGCTCACCGCCGGGTAGGTCTGAACGCCCGAACAGCCACCGAGTCCGGCAAGCGCCACCAATAAAAGCAACATGCCGACACACCGCGAGACACCCGCCATCATGTCCAGGCAACCCTTCATCATTGGCCCAACCTCTGCTGAATCAGTACCAGGTCCGACAGATCGATCACACCGTCCGGCGCGCCCGGAGGATAAAGATCGCCATGACTCAGATCCAGCGCAGCGGCCGCACGCTCGCCCAGCACCAGTTGCCGGGCCAGCAACAGGTCACCGGCATCCAGTACCCCGTCCGGGGCGCCCGGCGGCGCCAGATCGCCATCGGCATAATTGAACAGGAGCGGGACGGGATCGCTGCCGTCGGGAAGCCCGTCGCCATCGGTATCGCCAGACAGTGGATCCAGATCCGCCCCGGGGTTGTAGGCCGGATCCCCGTCCCATGCGAGCTCGGCCGCATCACTCAATCCGTCGCCATCAGTGTCGGCGAGCACCGGCGAGAGGTCCTGACCCGCCACATAGCCCGTCGCATCGCCATCGAAGGCCACCTCGAAGTAGTCGTCGAGGCCGTCTCCGTCGCTGTCCAGAACCAGCGGGTTGCTGCCAATGGCCAGCTCCAGCACATCGGACAGGCCGTCGTTGTCATCGTCCCCGTCACAGGCATCGCCGGCGAGATCGCCGTCGGTATCGACCTGGGCGGCGTTGGCGATCAAGGGACAATTGTCGGTGTCGTGGTTCCAGCCATCGCCGTCGGCATCCAGGCTGAGCCGCCCCTGACCGGTGCGGTAATCGAAACCCGCGCCGGCCACGTCCTCCGCCGTTGCCGTCAACTCGGCGCGCAGGCTGGCAACCGACCAGCCGGGATTACGGGCCAGCAGCAGGGCCGCGCCCCCGGCCACGTGGGGAGAAGCCGCCGAAGTGCCGGCAAAGCTGCCGCTGAGCGAGGTCTGCACCCGGTCGGTGCCCGCGATCTCCGGCTTGGCCCGGCCATCGGTGGTCGGCCCTTCCGAGCTGAAGCCTTCCGCCCCGTCGCTGAGGTTGACCGCGCCCACCGCGATCACGCTCGCGCAATCGGCGGGCTGCACCAGGCTGCTGGCCTGGACACGGGTATCAAGGCTCGGCCCCAGGGAAAACAGGCTCAGCGGCACATCCGCCGTGCTGGCAGAGCGCTTGGTCACCACCAGGTAATAGGTCCCGGCGGTGGCGGCCGTGAAGTCGATGGCCTCGTAGGGGACACTGGAAGGCGTCCCCCGCTGCCGATTGGTCGAACTGGCCACCAGATTGCCGCCGGCATCGGGATCGCCGTCGTAAAGATGGAGATCGTAGTCGATGCCGGTAACCGGATAGGCATCCCAGTTCAGCACCAGAGTCACCGCCTGCCCCGCGTTGAGGCTGAGGCTGTTCCAGTTCTGGCCGGATGAAAACTCGTGACGGAGATCGCCGTCGGCATCACTGAACTGGCCCAGCCAGTGCTTGGTGCGCGAGTTGCCGGCCGCGTTGACCCACAACGCACCGCCCTGTTCCGCCGTGTCCGTGATCCCGCACAATGGCCCGGTTCCGTCATAGAAGGCCGCGCCGTACCAGGCCACCGAGTG
Source organism: Thiohalobacter sp. (assembly GCF_027000115.1). Lineage (NCBI taxonomy): Bacteria > Pseudomonadati > Pseudomonadota > Gammaproteobacteria > Thiohalobacterales > Thiohalobacteraceae > Thiohalobacter > Thiohalobacter sp. Next base: position 9,357 of record NZ_JALTON010000016.1, read on the forward strand.
GTTGATGATCCGAACACCCGCGGCCAGCATGTCGTTCACCGCCTGACTCAGTTCCAGGTCGGTGCTGACCTTTGCCAGGTAGAACTGCGCACCCGGCGCCATGTCGTACAGGATTTCGGCCACCTGGGTTCCGTGAGTGGTGCCGCCGTTGCCCGTGCCCGTGTAGTCGGTGATGACCAGGTTGGCAGGCAGGTCGCCGGAGGCCTGCGATGCGGCCAGGCTGGCAAAACCGAGATCGATGACGCCAATCCTCACCCCGCCGCCATCGACACCCAGGGCGTGAAAATCGGCAGCACCCTGGATGGCCACCCCCTGACTGGTCACCGCCAGCGGCTCGTGGGGAAAGGGCAGGCGCACGCGGGTGTCCGGCGGCAGCACGGCCAGCAGGCGGGACAGGGCGCCGGCCGGGACCTCAAGCTGCCGGCTCCGCTCCGAGGAAAAGCGCAACCGCCCACCCTGCGCCTCGATCAAATTCCGCACCGACGCCGGCAGGACACCCCCCTCGAGAATGACCTTGACGCGGGCCGTCGCAGTCCGGGCATCCCCGGCCAACCGATCCAGCCTATGCGCGAGCCGCGCCTCGAGTTGGGCGGCGTGCGCGGATAAGGACGGCAGGAGCAAGGTACAGACCCCGAACAACAGCCATGCCGTGCGCCACCATGCCATCCGCGCCCCCTCAGCCGCGGCGGCGCCTCGCCAGGCCAACCAGCCCCGCCAGGCCGGAGCCGAACAGCCAGACCGCCCCCGGAACCGGCACCGGCGCCACATAGGTCAGGCCATGCAGATTGTAGGCGCCCGTGGTCCTGAAGCGCGTGACCTCGGTGGCCGTATCGGCATCGATGACCGCGACGGCATCACGGCTCGTTGAAATGGCATCGTAGAAAATGCTGGTGTAGAGATAGCGGCCGTCGGCGCTGATGTCCAGGCCATGGGCACCGATCAGGCCATCAATGGCGGCATAGCTGACCCCGCCGGTCGTGAGATCATGGCCATGGACCGTGTTGCCGGCGGTACCCGACAGCCACAGGGTGCTGCCATCGGGATCGGCCACCAGTCCCATCGGCCCCATGCCGCCACCGCCGCCCATGTCGAAGGCACCGGTCGCGGCCAGCGTGGCCACATCGATGACCGATACGGTGTTGTCGTCGTAGTTGGTGACATAGGCGGTACTGCCGTCGATGCTGAAGGTCGCCTGGATGGGGCGGCTGCCGACTGCGATATCGGTCTGCACCGCGCCGAGATTGGCGTCGAGCACGGACACGACGTTGCGCGCCTCGTCCACCACCCACACCTGGCTGCCGTCCGGCGACACATCGACATCATGGGGGCCGTAGGCCTGACTGGGTCCGCCCCCGAAGTCATAACTGGCGGCGATCGAGCCGTCGGTCGTGCTCATCTTGACGACCTGGTCGCTGGTGTTGTTGACCACGTACAGCCACTGGCCGTCGCCGCTGACCGCCAGATGCGTCGGGGCATAGCCGCCCGTGCCATAGGTGGCCACCAGGCTGTTGGTCAGGGCGTCGATCTTGGCGACCTGACCCGCATCCTTGAGCGTCGCCCAGACATAGCGGCGATCAGGACTGGCCACCAGGTTGTGCGGCGCGCTGGCCGCTCCCGTGGAAATGGTAGCGACCACCGTGTTGGTGTGGGCATCGATGACCACGATATTGTCCGAACCGTCGCCGGCCACGAACACCTTGCCCACCGTGCTGGCCATGGCGGATACGGAAACGGCGGACAGCATGGCCACGCCGATACCGGCACAGATCCTGCGTTTCATATCTGAATCCTCCTCCACCGAAGTGAAATACCCGGTCGTCCTTCGGCCGCAGCGGGGACGGGACAGCCTCGCCCGGATACAAAACAGGGCGAAGGAAATACCCCTTCGCCCTGCCCGCAAGCGGAACTCAGGCGCCCCGGATCACACGCGCGCCCGCCGGCGCCGCGCCACGCCCAGGAGCCCCACCAGGCCCGAGCCGAACAGCCAGACGGCCGCGGGCACCGGCACGGCGCTCAGGTCGGCGATCGCGACCAGGTTGCCGTTTTCGTCATAGTTGTAGGCGACCCCGTTGGCATCCGTGTTGGGCACATTGCTCAGATCGGAATAGACGCTGTAGTCCATGGCGTCGATCACGCGGATGCCGTCGGCGCGCATGATGAAGGCAAACCCCGGGAAAGAAGCATTCTGCCAGCTTCCACCCGCGGCCTCGCAACTGGTGCGGTCGGTGTAATCCAGCAACGATGAGAACTTGTACACACCCTCACCGCGCTGACCCGCCGCCCATTCGGCCGTCAGCACCCCGCACTTGCCTGCCACCGAAAGCACGTCGGCGCCATGGAAGGACACCAGGTTGTAGAAATTGGCATCGGTCGGCGCCGTGCCACTGGCCAGCCCGGCCGCGACGGCATCCACGTCGTTCGGATTGGTATTGTTGACCACCGCGCGGGAACTGAATTGCTGCACATACCCTCCCGCCCCAGGGCTCACATTCACCGTGAACTCACCAAAGCTGGTCATCTTGAAGCCGCGCACGATCTCGGTGCTGAAGTAGGTATACTGGCCAGTGGTGAAGTTATAGGAGTAGACATCGAAGGCGAAGTCGAAGGTGACCATGCCGCCCATGGCCTCCTGGGCGGCGGGATTGGATGCCATCACCGAACCGCACCAGCCGATGGCATCCGACAGCGCATAGGGCTGAAAGGCCAGGCCCGTGTTGTAGGTACCGTCGGGCGGCGCGTTGGGATCGAGCACGCCATCGGCTCCCAGCTCCTGCTGATAGGATAAGACATCGTAGAACTGGAAGGTCATGTCCTCCTGGCGGACGAGGTAGTCCCCGTCATAGTCGATCCGCATGTTGTTGAAGGTCGACCCGGGCTTGGTGGTGTAGCCCCACTTGTAGAAGTTGACCTGGGTGTCCAGATTGGCGTCGGTGAAGGTGTTGCTAGGCGCCCCGAAGTCACTGTACAGGGTCTGCGGCCCGTCCGGCGTGAGCCCGTCCGCAGCCCGCGTCACCACGTGCTGGATCTGGCTGATGCCGCCGGCCGGGTCGGCATTGTTGCCCTCCGCCGGACCGCCGAACCCGCCGTTCAGGGGCGCGGTGTCGTTGTAGGTCCGCCCGCCCGGGCCGACATAGCCCCAGTCATCGAAGGTGATGGTACCGGTCGCGTTGTAGGTCGCGGCGTCGATGTTCTTGACCCACTGCTGCGCCACCGCGGATTGGGAACCCACCAGCAGGGCGACCGAAACCGCCACTGCCGTTCTTGAGATTGCAACTGGGCGAGCCATGACTCCTCCTGAATAGTGTGTCTGTTGTGTTATGACTGCAATCGGGTTTCTTGCCATCCCGCCTTGATGCGGGCGCCAGCCCCTTAGCGACCGCCTGTGTCTTGTCGTTGTTTTTCCCTGTCGTCCGGTTTTCCGGGCGACAGCCGAGCAGCCCGGTACGCCGCACGCGACCACCCACCCCGCGCGAACTTCGGGCATTTCTTGTGCCCACAGGCAAGCAAGTTTTGATCCAGCATGCCCGCGGTTGCACCCCCTCCCGGATCTTTTTGCTGTAGAGTCCGCGACTTGCAACAAGAAAGCCCAAATCCCGGACACCGGCGACAAGGGACCCGGATGCCTGGATGTCAGGTCATCCGACACCCCGAAAACCGGCCGCAAGGCATCAACCCACTGTTGCAAAATGGTTTTTCAGCATGCATGCATGGCGTAAACAAAACCGACAGTTGCCGACATGCATGCTGGTCGCGTGGCGGGTATCATGGATAACCCGCTTGCAAATATGCAACACGAGATACCATGTCTTCGTCTTCCGGCACAGCGCCTTTCGAACGACTGGGCAAGGCCTGCGTGCGTTTCCGCCTGAACCGGACCTACGTCACGGATGGCCGTTTCCTGTTCGTGCCGCCGGACGCCACCGACTTCTGTCCGCTCTGTTTCGAACGCCGCCACCGCGCCCAGTTTCCTGCCGCACCGGAACTGCACAGCCTCCCACCAGCCGCCCTCGAGCTGGCCAGACAATTCGACAAGGCCGCCAGGCACACGGACGAGTGGGTCGCCCAGGCACTGAAACCCGGCGCCGCCCGACAGAACTTCCGCCTGTTCGGATTCGAGGACTGCCCCCGCTGCCAGCCGCCACAAGCTGCCCTTTCACCGGCCGAGGCCGCCGAATACTACGAACTCAAACTCACCGGCCCCTCACCCGATTTCAACCCGGAAAACCTTTCCCGGCGTGTTTTCTCCTTCGGCTTTGCGCACCGGGCAATGATGATGAACCGGTCCCGCCTGGACGACCCCCGCCTGACGAACCTCATCGCGGACGGTCATCATGCCCGGGTTCTGTACCGCATGGTGGTGCCGGACGGCCGTTTCACGGATGCCGCGACCACGGGTTACGACACCGACCCGGCACACGCGAGCCTCAAGGCGCTGATGGAGTACGCGGAGCGCTACGCCTTCAACCTCCATGTCACACCCGCCCGCGCCGAGCGGGCCGATCCGGAGCTGATCGACGGCTACATGCAACTCTACCGGCGCCCGCTTTCGGCGGCGGAAAAAAAACAGGCCGAGAACGAGGCCGTCTGGGGAGTCGACCTGTTGCGCGGTACACCCCGCGCCATCCCCCTGCCGTTCCTGTTCAGCTACCAGGCTTTCCGTGACGTCAAGCCGACCAGCAGCGGTTATGGCGCCCACGGCAGCTTCGGGGATGCCGTGGCGTCCGGTATTGTGGAACTCGTCGAAAGGGATGCCTTCGTACGCTTCTGGCACGATCCGGGTCGTGCCCGTCTTCTGGAACTGCCACCGCCACAGGAACAGGCACTGACGTCGGTCGCGGCAGCCACTGCCGCCGCCGCCACCATACCACCTCTCACCTCCCGGGCCTTCCTCATTCCCTCGCCCCTGCGGATCCCCGTGGTCCTGCTGGCCATATCCAGCGACCACCCGGAGCAGGGCCCTGCCCTGTTGTTCGGTTTCGGGGCGGGCTTGACCCTGGACGAGGCAGCGTACGGCGCACTGCGGGAACTCCGCCTGAATGCCATGAACCTGGTCCGTGCCCTGAAAATGATGCCGGACCTGCTGACGCAACACCCTCCGGCCAAGGTGGACGGTATTGCGCAACGCATGCAGCTCTACGCCTCGGCCGTCCCGCGCCCGCATCTGCGCTTCCTCGACGAAGCCGATATGGCCCAGGCGGATGACTGCACGAGCTGCCCGCCTGATCTCGATGCCCTGCTCGACCGTTTCCGGAATGCGGAAATCGACATCCACGCCGTTGACTGCACGCCGGAATGCCTGGCCGATCTCGGTGTGCATGTGGTCCGCGCCTTCTCGACCGGACTCTATCCGCTACAGTTCGAGCGCGAGGATACACTGAGCTTACCTCGAAGCGATGGGTACGCGGGAAAACACCTCTCACACTTCTTCCTGTAGCATAAGGACAAGGTGATATCCCTAATGACAGTGCCCCTCGCCCCAGTACGCGAATGGCCGTCGACCAAACCAACGAGGGGTTACTTGGGGTTTTATTTCCCGGGAAATGCCGCCATGTGGAGCCACCGTCCAACACCACCTGGCACGGATCCATGGGCAGGCACCCAGACCGCGTACGGGACCTTTCAGGCCACAAACCGACAACTTCCTTGAGTCTCACACATGCTGTCACCAGAAAGAAATTTCATGCTATCCGGAGGTGCCCTGAAAACCGCGCTTGCCTCGGAGCTGGACGGCCTAAGAAGGGCTGCAAAACGCCCTGATTACCGCTCAAATCTGGCTTTGTTGGAAACGTACATCGATGACATGGACAGTGTCGCTCAGGGAGCACCCTTCTCCCGACTCGATGGCATGCCAAGAAACACCCGTATCATCGACTTTCCTAAGGCGCAGCCCAAGATCAAGTCGCGCCTGTTTTTTTCACATATCGCCGCCTGTATCGTTCTTCTGGAACACCACACTCTTAGCCCAGAGGAACTACGAGTGGGCATAACAAATCACAAGGCCAATCAAATACTGGACTTGGCAGAACGAAACCCGGAAGTCCGTCGCAACCTGATGCAAAGACTCACGGGCATGGATGCTGTTCGAACCAACATGCTCCTGCGGGCCTTGGGCCTCATTACCCGAAAGCCTTCAGCAATACGTCAATTGGGTCTTGGCGTGGCGAGCGGGGCCAAGGATATCCGTTTTTTTCATTTGTACCCGATACTGGCACGGCAAGCCACCTCCGAGGACCATTACCTGTACACGCTGAACACCATTCATCAGGCTGCGCACGACATTGTCATCAATGACCTAGACCCTCGACATGAGGCCGCATTCAAGAATTACGAAAAACTAGGAAGCCCCGCCGTCAAAGGCTACATCTGTGATACGCAAGAGGCCCTCGTAAGACTGGCGGAAGACGATATACCCAAGAGAAACCTGGTAACCATGCTGCGCATGGAACCTGCCATGATAAGAGACAGCCGCGAGTTTCTCCGGCACTTATCAAGAACCATCGAGCGTGACTGTGATTTCGTTTTTACGATAGGATCCGGCGACAATCCCGATGCTTACAGGCACCGCGTTCGTCGCATCAGCGACCTGTTCGAGAAATTCGATGCAGCGGGCCTCGACCCGGTCCTCATTCGGCTTCACAAAGGCGGCACCATCATGCAACAAGCGCGCTCCCTCCAGTTCGGCAGTGGCGCTGCCGCAAGCTATGAAATACTGTACTGCCGGCTTGACCCAGAGAAGTTGACGGAATTACTAGTCCGCGACCAGAAGAAATGACAGAATCGCTCCCTGCGCAAACAGGGGCATAACACACCTCCCATAGTCAAGATACCATGACCAACAAGCCGATCAGCCACAAGTCGATCCTTGAACTTATTAACAAAGGCAAACCTCAAAAGGCACTACATCAATGCGAGACTCTGCTACGTCGCTCGAAACATGATCCGAATCTCCATATCATGGCGGGTTCCCTGAACGCCCAACTGGGCGCATTCTCTGCGGCAATCGACCATTTTCTCGAGGCCAACAGACATCAGCCAAACAACCCCAATACGATCAATAGCCTGGGAATGGCTTATGCTGCCGACGGGCAGTTCCAGGACGCCGAAACCTGGTTCAGAAAAGCGCTGGAACTTCAGCCCGGGAAACCGGAGATCATGAAAAACCTCGCATTCACGCTGGTCAAGCAAGGAAAAACCGGCGAGGCGGAAGCGTTACTGAAGGAAACACTGAAGCTCGCGCCCAACTCGGCAGACGCGCTGCAGCTTCTGGGTGACATACAACTCGCAGAACGGCTCTATGCGCTGGCCATCGACTCCTACAGTCGCGCCCTGAATTTATACCCAACGCGCCCCCAGCTTCTTTTACAGCGCGCAAAGGCACAAATGCTTGCCGGGAAGATCGGCCCGGCGATAGTTGATCTCAAGAAAGCCACTGATATCGACCCCAATTACGCTCAGGCTTACATCACTCTGGGCCACGCCTACATTTCCAACGGGGACCCTGATAATGCGCGCCAGGCATTCGAGAAAGCACTGAACACCCAACCGAATAACCTCGACGCGCTCCTTGGTATCATCACGCTAGATGAACGCGCAGGAAATCTCGATGCGGCATTCCGAAACCTCCTCCCCCTCACGAAAACCATCAAAAACAATTTGGAACTGGGCGACATATACGTCCGTCTATGCCACCATTTCGACGCGTGCGAGAAAGCCATCGAATATGCACTCCAAGCTCTGGCTCAGCATGAAGACCTACCCAAAATGAAAGGCCAACTCCACTTTTCCCTTGGCCGACACTTTGACCGAATCGGAAATTATGATGCCGCGTTCGAACACTACCAGAGCGCGAACTCGCTCCGCCCTCAGAACTATGACCCGGAAGAGCACGCCAACCTGGTCAATTCACTGATCACCATATTCAGCCAGGACTTCATTGCATCCGCGCCACGCTCGACCCTATCCTCGCAGAAGCCTGTATTCGTAGTGGGAATGCCGCGAAGCGGGACGACTCTCACTGAACAGATTCTAGCGAGCCACCCTGATATTTATGGAGTCGGAGAACTTACTGATATCGGAGACTTGATCCAATCGATCGCCGTCCTCGGAAAATCCGGCCTAGAGTACCCTTTCAGCCTAAAAGATATTACCAACGAGATCCTGGACTTCATCGCCAACAATTACCTTGCGCGACTGCATGAAGTGGCGCCCGACGCGCCGCGGGTTATCGACAAATACCCGGGAAACTACCTGCATCTGGGATTGATCGCGCTCGCATTTCCTGGCGCCCGGGTCATTCACTGCCGTCGCGACCCACGCGACACCTGCCTGTCCATATACTTCCAGGACTTCAGCGAACAGTTCCAGTATGCGAACAACCTTGAACACGCGGGACTACATTACAGGCAGTACAACAAACTCATGGAACACTACCGACAGACTCTCGATATCCCAATACTGGAAGTGTATTATGAGAAGTTGGTAACCAGCCCGGAGCCAACGATCCGAGAAATGATCGAGTTCCTGGAATTGGAATGGAACGACAGTTGCCTGGAGTTCCACAAAACCCAGCGATTTATAGCGACCCCAAGTTATGACCAAGTCCGCAAACCACTCTACTCGGATTCCATCGGACGTTGGGAGCATTACGAGAAATACATTTCACCGTTACTGAATGCGTTGAACATGAAGTAATGCAGAGGAGCAACGGCCGAACGGCGTGGTCAGAGACGCAACTCGATGGCTATCTTGCAATCGACAACCGCTGAACCCGCAGGACAAACGTCCAACAGTCCCGACACCATCCAGCCTCGGTTATGCTGACGCTAGCCGCCTTTCAATTGCTGACTACTTACATAGGCAATCGCCTCATCAATACGCCCGGCATCAAAATCGGACAAATCCGGATCCTCAGCCAACATGTTGAGCAGTTTCAGACAGCCTTCCCGAAGACCCACCACATGACTAAACTTGGCAAGCACCAAGGCAGCCTCCACATGCGGTCTTTGTCGCTCCAATGATGGCTTGATGAGCTCGAACGCCTTCTGCAAATCACCTTGCGCATAAAACACGTCGGCCCGCTGAATCCGATACTTCTCATTATCCGAGTCCCGCGCCAAGGCCTTTTCAATGGCCATCAATGCCTCTTCGTTCAGCCCCCAGGCAACAAATACTTTCGAGGCGAAATACTGGATTTCCGCAATATCCACTCGCGATACGATATCTTTAAGCAGCAGGACACCGTCATCATCCAAATCCTTTTGCTGCAGACAAAGACACCAGCCGATGATCAAGCTCTCATCACGGTTGCCCAGCACCAGCGCCTTGCGGTAAGCATCTTCGGCGGAAGCAACATCGCCGGTCCTGGCATAAAGATACCCCAGGTAACCCCACACATCCGGCTGACCATCATCAAGCGCGACCGCCCGCCTAAAGGCCTCCAGCGCCTCCTCCTCGCGCCCCGATCTCAGCAATGCTTCCCCATGGGCACAGACTGCCCCGATATCCTCCGCATCAAGCTCCACGGCTTTGGAAAAGTGTTCCACGGCCTCGGCCAGATTACCAAGGGCCGAGCTAATCTGCCCAAGCACCATATACAAATCGGGATTATTTGGATCCAGACTTCTGGATTTCTCGATAAAATTCATCCCATCGGATACATGACCCAGCTCGACCGCCAGTGACCCGCGCATCAACCAGGCCTCGGCGCAGTCAGGAACATCCTCGGTAATCTTCTGGTAGGCATTCAGGGCACCTGGCAGATCACCCTGATCGCATAAAGTCGATGCTTCCGCGAGCTTCGTCGCCAAATCGATCATAACCAACCTATCTATCTGTTAACCTTGATCCAACACATTTTCCAGCAAGGAAATGAACACAACCCCTCCCGGCTCCACGAAGGCCGTGACCACCGGCAACACGACCATTCGGGGCAAATATCTATACTTCGGCACCATCAGCCACAACCATCCGGATGCCGCCGCCGGCACCAGACCCCGCTGTTGCCTTGGTGCAATAGGCGAGTTGGCTGCTCGCCAGGATTTCACAGTTAGCCCAGAACGCTGGCTTTGCCAAGCAAAAAAACCGGATAACGGCACCTTACAACGTCCCAACGGGAAAGAGCGCGAGGAATACGGCGGCAGCCTATATGTCCAGGGAAAAGTTCTCTTTCTCAATCTTTGTCAGATACCAGCCAGTTATCGACAACCGTTTGTGGGGGGTCTCGCACCGCACCGCTTCAACCCAGTGGTGGCTGCTTGGCCGCACATTAAACAATACCAGTTTATTGAAAGATGGGGTAATGACCATCCGCGGCGACTTCCAAACCAAGTTACCACCCCAGGCCGCCTCCCAGTCGGTCGACAAGTAGTAATTGAATGTAAGCGCCCGCCTGTAAACGTTCTCGCCATCAGTGAATACATGGTCATCATTATGCTCACTGATGCCGTCGCCCTGGTGAAACACTGCCGCCGAGCCAATGAAGCGATCGAGCTTCTGCCCACTCGCGTATGAAAACCACTCGCGCGTTTCCGGCGCCATCAAATAGCGGAACAAGGACTTTAGGGCAGCAGGCGCATCTTCGCTGGCAATATTGATGCTGTCCCTAGTGACCTCGAACCGCCCCGGCTGGTACCCGAGCTTCCCCCAGGTACTCCCGTCTTCTCGAACCCACTCCCCACTCTTCAACAATTCCGACTGCAACTCTTTCGCAACTTCCGCATCAAGAGCATCCTCGAGCACAACAACCGGCCCTTTAAGTTTCTCCTTCAGATCCTCCCTGGAAGACAGCACTTCATTACTGAGCATGGCTAGTGGAGCACCCTGTAAACGACCTCAGCACAAGCGGGACTGCCCGCAAACCGATACCGACTGACTACAGCAGACTGGCATACCCGATCCTATCATAAAAACCACACCTTTTCGGACGCTGCGCCGCATCCAAACATCACATCCTGTTCCACAGGGCCGCCGCATGATATTGACTGGAGAAGCCCGGCACTTCATTGATCTTGGAGCGCGATCCAGCGGTCCCGAAACCAGTCTGGATATTCAACGAGGCCACCCCGCTACCCTCACCGGGCACTGCGGATGGTCGCGGATTGTCGCTCGGGCTTCGGGGACTTCACTCAAGCCGCCGCGGCGGCTACGGCTCGAGTGCCAGCACCAGGGTACCCGAATAGCGAGTGAGCGGAATCCGGGGCTACACCATGCCCGCACGCCCGGGCTCCTGACGCACTATGCGGCCAGACCACACCTTATATAATACAACCCGCCAGTTCGGAGGATTGTCTGTCGATAATCCTTACGACCCGCAACCGCCACCAAGACAGCGATGCGCCACCCACTAACCTATTGTAGAGAAAGCTGGAAACCATGATCTGCGCTCGACGTCCAACATCTCGCCGGCCGAAAAGAACCTGCTGACACCCGCCACAAATGTCGACATACTTGACATTGACCTTTGGCAATGAACGACGCACAAGCTCGCCACCCAGCCCCGATCCCCGACATATATCTTCGTTTTCAAAGGGATAAAGTGGGGCGCCATCATTCTCTCCTAAAACTGGCCCGCTACTTGCATCGTGTTCAGGCGCTTGCGCCCCCCGCCAGATCTTCCGAGATTGCATTACGGCGCGGAGGGGCCTTCGCAAAACCGATGAAACGCTCCGGTATCCTGCTTCCGCGGTTCCGGAGAAACAAAACTTGAGGAAACTTGCGAGGAGTTACCATCATGATGAAAAAGACCATTCTGGCTGGCGCGATTGCTGCTGCCATGGGCACCTCCGCTGCCAACGCTGCCGTAACCTCCATCAGCATCACCCAGATGGTGTTCGGAAACACGTATGCTGCGACCGGCTCCATCGACATTGCCAATGGTTCCGGCGTGTTCACCTCGGTCGATCCCTTCTACAGCAACCACTGGACTGCGACCGTGCAGACGGTGTTCAGCAGCAGCGGCACCTGGGCCGGCACCTCGCCGCAGGGCGCCTTCAGCTACCAGTTCACCGTGGACACCACCGCTGGTGACGTGGCTGCCGTCGGCACCTACTTCGACTGGGCCACCAACCTCGGTATTCCGGTCCTGACCGTGTTCAATTGTGGCGCCGGCAACGTCGGTGATGCCTGCACCGGCCTGAGCCTCCCCATGGCTACGCTGCCTTTCCCCGGCCAGCAGCCCACTTTCAACGGTGTGGTTGCCGCTGCCAGCAGCCCGGTCCCGGTTCCGGCAGCCGTCTGGCTGATGGGATCCGGCCTGGTCGGCCTGGTGGGCGTGGCACGCCGCCGCCGTCGCGCTGCCTGAGGCACGCGGCCAACAACCTGACGCAGTCTCCGGACTGCGGAAAACGGGCGCTCAGGCGCCCGTTTTTTTTGTTTTCTGGTAAATTACAGACAATGACGACAGTTAACAGCGATTCCAGCTCCAGCGCGGCCCGTCACCTGGCTACCCTGGTTGCGGAGGGCCGCTTCGACGAGGCCATCCCCCTCATGCAGGAAAGCTGCCGGGCCATGCCGGGTAATGCTCGGGCCCACTATGCCCTGGGCTGTGCGCTCGCCAAGGTCGGCCGGCCCCAAGAAGCCGTTGACAGTCTTCGGACCAGCATTCGATTGAACCCGTCGAATCCCGAACCCCGAATGGCACTGGCAACCATCCTGCTACAAACAGGCAATATCGACGACGCCGAGAAAATTCTCAGGGAACTGCTTGAACAGACGCCGGACCACGTGGGGGCGCACCTGGCACTGGCGGAAATGGCGCTTGACCGAAGAGCCATGGATGCCGCGAAAAAACATTTTGAAGCCGTTCTCATCCAGCGCCCGCGAACGGGGAGGGCATTGCGCGGCCTTGCTCGAATCGAGCGCGGACGCGGAAATTTCACCGCGGCCCAGCGTCATATAGAGCGTTGGCTGGAATTGGAGCCAGACTCTGCTGACGCCCTAGCCGCCATGGGGCACGTCATCACCGCACAAGCCACCGAGGGTTGCGTCGGTACACCCGTCGACGCCGAACCCTGGTTCCGGCGCGCCCTGGAACAGGTACCCGACCATATCGACGCCACTGCACAGCTCGCGCGGATCCTTGAGTTCAAGGGACATTTCGAAGAGGCCTACGAACTGCTCCAGCCACTGTTGGAGAATGATTCGCCGCCCGCCAGTATCGCGACGATCTTTGCTCGGCTGTGCCACCGGGTCGGCCGCTGCGAAGAGGCCGTTGCCTACCTAGAGAAGGCTCTGGCCAGGGTCGGCAGTGCCAAAGACGCCGTCGCTCAAATTCACTTTGCCCTGGGGAGCGTTCTGGATCGCCTCGATCGTTACGATGAGGCCTTCGCACACTATGCTGAAGCCAACCGTCAGGCAACCCGCCAGCTGTACGATTCCACGAGCCATGCCAACTGGATCACCGAGATCATCGAGACACATTCGCGTGCCCTGCTGGGCCGATACCCGAGCGCGCGCAACCGGGATGAGCGTCCCATCTTCATCGTCGGCATGCCGCGCTCCGGCACCAGCCTGGTGGAACAGATCCTGGCCAGCCATCCCGGGGTCGCCGCGGGCGGGGAACTCATGCTCCTGAACGGCCTGGTGCAACAGGCCCAGATGCTGGACCCGGAAGAGGCGCCCTTTCCCCGGTTCATGGAGCGCCTGCCGGCAGAACGGCTCGACCAGATGGCGACGGCCTTCCTGGCCCACCTCGACGAGATCGGCGGCGATTGCTCCCGGGTCACCGACAAGATGCCCCACAATTTCTACTTTCTGGGACTCATCGAAAAGGCCTTCCCCGGAGCGCGCATCATCCACTGCCGGCGCGACCCCCGGGATACTTGCCTGTCGATCTTCTTCCAGAACTTCAATGAAGGGCATCCCTATGCCCATGACCTGTTCACCATCGGCACCCACTACCACCAGTACCGCCGGCTCATGGACCACTGGCGCAATGTGCTCTCCCTGCCCATGCTCGAGATTTCCTATGAAGCGCTGGTCCGGGAACCCGAGGCCACGATCCGCGGGCTGCTCGAATTCTGCGGCCTGCCCTGGCACGATGCCTGCCTGGCCTTTCATGAAAGCCGCCGCCGGGTAAACACGGCGAGCTACGACCAGGTGCGCCGCCCCCTCTACACCCGTTCCGTGGACCGCTGGCGCCACTATGAGGCCCATCTCGCGCCCCTGCTGGAAGGACTGGAAAGAGGCTACTGAGACATGAAGGCGCCCCCGAAAAAGGCACAGGAACTGTTCCGCAAGGCAACCGCGGCCCTGGAGCAGGGCAACCCCAGGGACGCGCTGGCGCAGTTCGAGAAAATCGAGAAAATCTGGGAAAGGAACCCGGACATCTGTTACCTCAAGGGCCTGGCGCTGGGCCGCCTGGGCCGCATACACGAAGTGGCGGAGGTGTCGCGCGAGGGCCTGAAACTGGCGCCCGACCACCACGGCTGCCTGTGCAATCTGGCCAATGCCCAGATGACCCTGCAGGAGACGGAAGCGGCGCTTGGCAATTACGAGCGGGCGCTGGCCCTCAAACCCGGCGATCCCAACCTGCTCAACAACTACGCGCGCGCGCTCGCACTGCTGGGACGCCGCGACGAGGCGGTCGAAATCTACCGGCGCGTGGTCCAGACGGCGCCGAACTATGCGCCCGCCCATGTCTCGCTGGGCCGGGCCCATTACGCCGCCGGCCAGCTCGCGCAGGCAGCGCAAGCCTTCTTCCGCGCCTTGCGCCTCGACCCCCGCCAGTACGAGGCGCATCTCGGCCTGGGGCGGCTGCTGGAAAACCAGGGCGGCCTCGAGCCTTCGCGCCGCCACTACGAACAGGCGCTGAAGCTCTTTCCCGATTGCATCGACGCCCGGGTGGGGCTCGCCACCCTGTGCCGTTACGAGGGGGATTTCGAACGCGCCATGACCTATCTCGAAGAGGCGGCGGAACGCGCAGGCGCGGACAACCCTTCCCTGCTCGCCGGCAAGGCCAATCTGCTCGAATACTGGGGCAAGCGCGAGGAGGCCCACGCCATCGTCACCGCCCTGGCCGAGCGCGGGCAGCTCACGCCCACTGCGGTCACCGTCCATGCCCGGCTCTGCCACCACTTCGATGACTGCGACAGGGCCGAGGCACATTTGAAGGATATGCTGGCGGCCCCGGCCACCGATGAGGCGGAACGCTACTCGCTGTACTTCGCGGCAGGCAGCATGATGGACAGGCAGGGTCGCTACCCGGAGGCCTTCGAGTACTACCGCAAAGGCAACGAGGCGGTGAACATCCGTTGCGACCGCGCCCGCTTCACGGCCCACGTGGACGCCCTCATCGAGACCTTTTCCAGGGAGAATCTGGCGCATTTCGCACGCGCGGAAACGGGCAGCGACCGCCCCATATTCATCGTCGGCATGCCGCGTTCCGGCACCTCGCTCACCGAGCAGATCCTGGCCAGCCACCCCGAGGTTGCGGGCGGCGGCGAGCTGGACACCCTGGCCCGGGTCGCCAACATGCTGGCCGACACGCCCTCCGCGCCCTTCGGCGAGAACAGCCCGCTGACGGGCGACGCCTACCTGAAACGGCTTCCCGCAGCGGGCAGCCTGCGGCTGACCGAGCTGGCCTCGAAATACCTCGACCATCTGGACGGCATCGACGCCTCGGCCCGCCATGTCACGGACAAGATGCCGCACAATTTCCTGCGCCTGGGCCTGATCCAGTTGCTCTTTCCCGAGGCCAGGATCATCCACTGCCGGCGCAATCCCCTGGACACCTGCCTGTCCATCTATTTCCAGCAGTTCATCTGGAGCCACGACTATGCCTGGGACCTGTCGGACCTGGGCTTCCACTACAGCGAGTACTGGCGCCTCATGCAGCACTGGGAACGGACCCTGGACATCCCCATCCTCACCATCGACTACGAGGACATGGTCGCGGACCAGGCGGCCGCGTCGCGCAGGCTCCTGGAGTTCTGCGGCCTGGAGTGGCGCGAGGACGTGCTGGAGTTCCACCGCAGCGAGCGGGCGGTCACGACCGCGAGCTACGACCAGGTCCGGCGCCCCATCTACAAGAGTTCACGGGAGCGCTGGCGCAACTACGCGGACTGCCTCGCGCCCCTGGTCGAGGCCCTGTCCGACGAGGTGCGGGCGCGCATTCCGGGGCTCGAAGCCGTCCCCGCGGCGCGGCATCAGGCGCCCTGATCCCGGCACCAGGCCTGCCAGCGCGCCCGCCAGGCCTGCTCTATCCCCCGCGCCAGCCGTGCCGCATCACACAGCGGGGACCGCAGCAGCGCATCGCGCAGTCCGGCGCGCAGCCCGGCCAGCCTCTCCGTACCCGTCCCGGCCAGCTCCGCGGCAATGGCGACGTAGCGCGCGGGATCGTCCGCCACCCATTCCGGCCGCCCGATGGCGGCCAGCAGCGAGGCGCCCACCCGGCTGCGGTGGACCCGGCCGGCCAGGCTCACCACCGGAACCCCCATGAGCAGGGCCTCGCAGGTGGTGGTGGTACCGTTGTAGGGAAAGGTATCCAGGGCGATGTCCAGGCGCCGGTAGAGCGCCAGGTGCGCCTGGCGTCCCGGCGTGTGTCCCAGCAGCTCCAGCCGCGCGGTTTCGATGCCACGACCCCGGAACCGCGCCTCGACCATGGCCCGGACCTCCGGATCGGTGAGCGCGGGGCTCTTCAGCAGCAGGCGCGAACCCGGGACGGCCGCGAGCAGGTCCGCCCAGGCGGCGACCACCGACGGACCGACCTTGGACAGGTTGTTGAACGAACCGAAGGTGACAAAGCCGTTGTCGGCCGCCGGTGGCGGCGACGGGTCCGGCACCTCCCGGGGGGGCCGATAGGCGAGGAAGGGTGCCGGAACGCGGACCAGTTCTTCCGTGCACCAGCGTTCGCTGCCGGGCGGATCCGTGATCTCGTCGACGATCCGGCCGTCGATCGCGGGCAGCCCCGTGGTATTGGGGTAGCCGAGGTAGGTGAACTGCAGCGGCGCGGGGCGCAGCGCGAACACGGGCAGGCTGTTGTGCGCGGTGTGGCCGGCGAGATCGACCAGGATGTCGATGCCGTCGGCCGCCACGCGTCCGGCGAGGGCAGACGGGGCCTCGCCCGCGCAGGCCCGCCAGTGGTCCGCCGCGGCCCTCAGCGCCTGGCTCACGGCATCCTCCCTCGGCGAGGTGGAGTAGCAGAAGATCTCAAATCCGCCCCGGTCGTGCGCCTCCAGCAATCCCTGGAGGAAACTGGCCACGGAATGGGCCCTGAGGTCCGGCGACAGGTACCCGATCCGCAGCCTGCGGTCCGGGTCGGGCGCACGGGGCGGGCAGAGGGGGCCGCCCGAGGCCGACGCCAGCCGTTCGCCCCATGTCCGGTGGGCCTGCAACAGCTCGGCCTCGTCCAGCCCCTCGAGGTAATTGAGCGCCAGCAGGTAGCCCGAATGCGCCGGTGCCGCGGGCGGCAGCGTCCGGCAGGCCTCGCGGTGCAGCTCGACGGCCTCGCCGGCGTGCCCCAGCACCAGCAGGGCGGAGGCCAGTCCGCTCTGCACCGGCAGCCGGGGATCCCGCCGTCTCGCCTCCTGGTAGGCGGCCACCGCCCGCGAGGGGTAGCCGCGTGCGCTCTCGACCGCGGCCAGGTTGGCCCACAGGCGCGCCTCCCCCGGCGTGGCGGACACCGCGCGCCGGTAGACCTGCTCCGCCTCGTCCAGTTCGTTGCGGGCGATCAGGATCTGTCCCAGCAGGTCCAGGCCCTCGCCGTGGGCCGGAGCCACCGACAGCGCCTCGCGAACGGCGCCCAGCGCCTCGTCCGTCGCGCCGCAACGCCAGAGCACGCGCGCCACGTTGGTCTTCAGCGCGGGCTCGGCCGCCCCGGCCGCAAGCGCACGCCGGGCATGGCGCAGCGCCTCGGCACGGTTCCCCAGCTCGGCCTCCACGTGCGCGAGCAGCCCCCAGGCAAGCGCCGGCGGCCGGGCGCCGCGAACCAGCCGTTGCAGGAGTACGCGGGCCTCCACGAAAGCGCCGCCCGCGACCAGCTCGCGCGCCTTCTGCAGCCTGGCACCGGCCTTGGCGGCCCCCGGACGGACCCCGTTCATGCTGCCCCCGCCGCCGGCGCTTTGCAGCTCCCAGCCATCCCGTACCCGACTTCGAGCACCAGTGCCCGGCCCGGGTCGCGCAGTGGAACGTCCGGACCGGTTCCAGAACGGTATCGGGCGACGCGCGAAAAGTTGCCAGCGCGTCCGGGCAGCGGAATAATGGGCCTGCCCCCCCTCTGCCGGCGGGCACCACGGATGGCGACGGGTCTGCGCCCGGGCGGGAGACAGAACCTCTGGCAGGTCGGCCACCGATGGCGCTGCCTGCCGCTGTTTTCATGAACACCTGACATAACGAGAAGACGAACCTACCATGGTCAAGCGCATAACAATAGTGGGTGGGGGATCGGCGGGCTGGATGACGGCCGCGCACCTGGCGCAGACGCTGCCCGGGGTCGAGATCACCCTGGTCGAATCACCGAACGTCCCCATCATCGGCGTCGGCGAATCCACCGTGCCGCCCATCGTCGATTTCATGGCCAGCCTGGGGCTCAAGGAACAGGACTGGATGCCGGCCTGCAAGGCCACCTACAAGAGCTCCATCTGCTTCCGCAACTTCCATGGTACCGACGGCAAGACCATGTGGTTCCCCTTTTCCGGGACCTGGTCCGTTGCCGGACGGCCCGCCGCGCAGCACTGGCTCTATCGATATTTCACCGATCCGGCCTTCAACGATCGCTTTTCCATCTACGACTATTGCACCCTGGTCCCCGAAATCTGCCGGCAGGGCAAGACGGTGCGCTCCCTCCCCAATGCCACCTACGCCTATCACCTGGATGCGATCGCGCTGGGCGAACGACTCAAGGTCCATGCCAAGGGCAAGGGCGTGAAACACGTCCAGGCGCTGATCACCCAGGTCACCCGGCGCGAGGACGGCGCGATCGACCGGCTGGAACTGGACAACGGCGAGGCCCTGACCGCGGACCTGTTCGTCGACTGCTCCGGCTTCCGCTCCATGCTGCTTGCCGGCACCCTCGAGGAGCCCTTCGAGTACTACACGGATGCCCTGTTCAACGACAAGGCCATCGCCCTGCGCCTGCCCTTCGACCCGGAACGCCGGGAGGCGGAGATGGTTTCCTACACCCTCTGCACGGCCCTGTCTTCCGGCTGGGTCTGGACCATCCCCCTGTACAATCGTCTGGGCACGGGGTATGTCTACAGCAGCCGCCACCTCGAGCCCGACCAGGCCGAAACCGAGTTCCGCGGATTCCTGAAAGAACTCCTGGGCGACGACCGTGCCGACGGGCTGGAGGCCAAGCACCTGGATATCCGGGTCGGCAAGCATCGGCGCACCTGGGTGAAGAACTGCGTCGCGATCGGACTGTCGGCCGGCTTCGTGGAGCCGCTGGAATCCACCGGGCTGCAGATCGTCCAGAGCCAGGTCCACCTGCTCGCCGAGACGCTGCGCGCCCGCGGCGGCTTCAACATCGCTGACGTCAACATCTACAACAAGAGCATCCGCGACCTCCTCGACAGCATCAAGGACTTCCTCGTGTGTCACTATGCGCTGACCGAGCGCGAGGACACCCCTTACTGGAAGGACGTCAAGTACACCACCGAGATCTCCGACGCGCTTGCCGAGAAGCTCACCCTGGCTCGCAGTGTGCTGCCCGCACCCGGCAACCTGCAGCGCTTCGATACCGGGGGCGCACTCGCGGGCTTCGGGTTCAACGACGGCTGGTACTACATCCTGGTGGGCATGGGCCACCTGCCCTTCGCAGTCGGGAAGCAGCGGGAGATGGGCGTCGGCATCTTCGATGCCGTGTTCCAGAAACACGCGGCGGAAGCACAGCAGATGGCGGACCGGCTCAAGGCCGAGCATCCCAGGATCGGGCAGCTCCCGAGCCATTACCGGTTCCTGCGTGACAACATCTACGGGGGCGCGGAGGAATAGCACCGCCGGGGCTCTCCGGCGCGCGCGTTCCAGGATTCCGGGTTCTGTCGGTTCAGGCTTCGGGGCGGGTTACGCCGTGCGCCTCCAATATGTCCCGCAGTTCCCCCAGCATCGGCGCGTAGCGCTTCCACTTGCCGATCGAAGCCGCCGACAGCGGTTTCCGTACCTGGGTATCGCTCGGCGTATTGATCTCCCGCTCTGTTTCATGGAAGCGCAGGCAGGCCGGATCGAAGGGCAGCCCGCAGAAATCCAGCAGGGCGGCGATCTCGCCGTCGGGATCGGCGACCAGCCGTTCGTAGCAGAGCCGGTGAATCCTGCCGGGCAGGACCTGCTCCCAGTGCGCCATCAGCCGCCGGTAAAGGACATAGACGCGGCCGAGATCGCCCCAGTCGTGGGCATAGGCGTGGCTGTCCGACAGCGGCTGCTGGTAGATGGACAGGCAGTTGTCCAGGGGATCGCGGCTGCAGTGAACGATCGGGGCCTGCGGAAACAGGAGCGCGATCAACCCGACCAGGCGGAAATTCATCGGCGTGGTGTCGGTGAAACAGGCCGCCTCGGCGACATGGGCGGGAAGCTTGTCCAGGTAGCGGGCCGCCAGCGCTTCCAGTCGAGCCTCGCCCAGATGAAGCACGTTTTCGGCCAGCGGCCTGCCGGTCGACTGTCCCAACTCGCGGACGATTTCCTCCAGGGCGATGATCTCGCCCCCGCCCGCCACCTGCGGATGGCTGGCGAGGATCTGCTCGGTGAGCGTGGTGCCGGAGCGCGGCATGCCGACCACAAAGATGGGGCGCCGCCCGGGCACCGCAGTCGGCGCCGCCCGGCCCAGCAACTCCGGCGTGAAGGCATGGATCAGCCCCTCGATGTGCTGCTCGTAGGCGCCGGCGTCGAACACCGCGCCGGCCTGCCGCGCCAGCCCATGGACCCGGCCCCACCAGGCCATGGCCTGCTCCGCATTCCCTTTGCGGTCGAAGACCGAAGCCATCGCGAAACCCAGAAACACGCGTTCGTTCGCCGGCACGTCGGAGCGGGCGAACAGACGCGCCATAACCTCGAGTTCGCGGTCCGAAAAGTCGTGGACGCGCATGTGCGCCAGGTGAAAATAGGCCATGGGCGTGGCCGGGCGCAGCCGGATGACCTCATGGAAACACCGGGCCGCCTGCGCAAACCGCCCCCGCCTGCGCAGGACCAGGCCGAGATTCATCAGCGTGGGCACGTGCCCCTTTTCCAGCTTCAGGATACGCCGGTAGTCGCGTTCCGCGGCCTCCAGCCTTCCGGCCTGCTGTGCGCCGACCGCCTGCCGGAACCATTTTTCCAGTTTGTCTCGCAACGCAAGCTCCCCTGCATCGGAATACAACGCGGCGCGGATTTTACCGCGTGCCACCACTTCAGTAGACTCGGCGATCCCCCGGCATCGCGACCCCGGCCATGAACGACTCGAATGCAGTCCACGCGCTGCGCGCCAATCCTGCCACCTGGATTTCCATCCTCGCCATGGGCGGGTTGCTGACGGCGCTGAGCCTGGTGCCGGACCCGCTCGCCCTGGCGCGCGACTATGGCCAGTTCCTCGCCCTCGGGCTGGCCGGGGCCATCGCCGCCAATTCGACCGGGGCGGGCGGCGGCATCGTCTTCATCCCCGCGTTCACCTCGCTGGGCATCGGCGGCGAAAACGCGCTCGCCACCAGCCTGGCCATCCAGTGCTTCGGCATGACTGCCGGCAGCATCGCCTGGCTGGTGGCCCTGAAACGCCATGAATACGGGGGCCGCCACGCGGTCTCGCTGGTGCGCAGGCTGTTGCTGATCACCGCGCCCCCGGCGGCAGCGGGCATGCTGCTCGCGCAGTATCTGGTTCCGGCCCCGCCGCTGGCAGTGGCGACCATCTTCAAGTATTTCTCCATCCTGTTCGGCCTGCTGCTCCTGTACGGCACGCTGCGCAAGCCGCAGCCGCACCCGCACGCCATCCACCGGCTCCACCGGCGCCATGTCGTGCCCATCGTCGTCTGCGCCCTGGCCGGTGGCATGGTCACGGCCTGGATCTCGATCGGCGTCGGCGAGTGGCTGGCCCTGCTGCTTTTCTTTCTGGGCTACCCCACGATGATTTCGGTCTGCATCGCCGTGTGCATCTCCGCGCTCACAGTGTGGGTCGGCATCGGTTATCATGCCGGTACCGATGGCCACATCGTCTGGCCCATCGTGCTCTTCGCCGCGCCGGCGGCCATGGTCGGCGGCAGCGTCGCGCGTTACCTTGCCCGCCGGCTCGGACCCGTTCGTCTCAAGATCTTCTTCAGTACCTGGATTCTTGCGACCGGCCTCGTGATGTAGGCTCGCGGCATGGGCCGGGACGCCAACAAATTGGCGTCCTTCAGGCGGCGCGTTCGCGTTGCTTGACAGTCCGTTTCAGCGTATTGCAAGATTGCCGCGGCTACAACAAACCCAGGTTCCTGGCCGGTGTTCGTCGCGGATCCACCCGCCCCGCGGGCAGACCACGCCACACCGGATCCAGGCAAAGGAAAAACAAGGCCCGACCAAGGCAGAGAAGCCGCTATCAGGCGCACAGCGATCTGGTAGCAGACGACGATGTCCCTGCTCCGTTGCCAGCGAGAAACGGGCACTGCCGGACGGCCGGGTTTCGGAGGAGACAGTTCAATGGACTCTACCTGCCTGAAAAAGGTCGGGCCCCGCGCGCTTGCGCTTGCCATCGCAGCCACCCTTTCGGCGCCCGCTGCCGCGACCAACGGCTATTTCCTGATCGGCTACGGCTCGAAGAACCGGGCTCTGGGCGGCGCCAGCGTGGCGGTGGGGAACGATTCCCTCTCCATAGCCGCCAACCCCGCCACACTGGCCGATCTGCGCATGAACACCATGCGCATCGACGTTTCCGGCGAATTCTTCATACCCCGCCGCGCGTCCACCCACAATGCGGACATCCTCGGCGGCGAATACAGCGAAACAAGCGGCGCCAACGTCTTCCTGATCCCCGCGATGGGCGGCGCCTACAAGTTCAACCGCAAGATCTCGGTCGGCATGGCGGCCATCGGCGCGGGCTCCAACACCCGCTTCGACCAGTCGCTGCCGGAGTGCTTTGACGGCGATCCCAACACCAACGGGTCCCGGTTCTACAACTTTTCCTGTAACGGCGGCCCCACCGCTGGCGTCAATCTCCTGCAGATGCAGATGCTGCCCACGGTCGCCTACCGCCTCAAGAAGACCCAGTTCATCGGCTTCTCGCTGGCCATCGGCGTGCAGAGCTTCCGGGCCTACGGGCTGGAGTCCATGGGCGCGCCCGGCTCACCGCTCAACTTCACTTCCGACCGGGAACACCTGTCCAACAACGGCAATGACTGGTCCTACGGCGCCGGCTTTCGCGTCGGCTGGCTGGGCAAATTCTTCAAGAAGCGGCTCAGCGTGGGCGTGAACTACGCCTCCCGCGTGTACATGTCCAAGTTCGACAAGTACCGGGGCCTGTTCGCCGAGCAGGGCGATTTCGACATCCCGGCGCACTATGCCATCGGCTTCGCCGTCAAGCCCCGCAAGGATCTGACCCTGCTGCTGGACATCCAGCGCATCGAGTTCAGCTCCATCGCCTCGGTCGGCAATCCGGGTCCCGATCCGGCCAACCCCAGCGACTTCTTCCCGCCGGGCTGTGTCGCCTCCAATCCGCCCGATCCGGCGCTCAACAGTTGCGCACTGGGCCGCGACGACGGCATGGGCTTCGGCTGGAAGGACCAGACGGTGTACAAGCTGGGCATCCAGTACGAGTACAACCCCAAGCTGACCCTGCGCGCCGGCTACAACTACGGCAAGGCTCCCATCCCGGAGGACCAGATTGCCTTCAACCTGCTGGCGCCGGCAACGGTGGAGCACCACCTGACTGCGGGCTTCAGCTATCGGCCCAGCCCCAGCATCGAGTGGAGCATGAACTACATGGTGGCGTTCAAGAACACCATCCGCGGCAAGACGCCCTTCTACCCGGCGGGCATCAGCCAGTTGTCCGACCTGGACTTCCCCAACGCCGCGACCTCCATGTACCAGCACTCGCTGGGCCTGACCTTCTCTTACAAGCTGTAAGCCCCATGGTCAGACTGCCGAACCAATCGAATATGGATAGACAGCGACGGGCCTGATCCGTCGCGGGAGCATTCTCATGTCGACATCACAGATCAAACATCCCTTGAAACGCTTTCCCCTTGCCGCGCTGGCGCTGGGCCTGGCCATGGCCGAACCGGCCTCGGCCGTGGAAACGATCAACATCAATCAGATGAACTTCAACGGCCTGTACACCGCCACCGGCACTATCGACCTCACGACCACCGGTTCCGTGTTCACCTCGGTGGATCCCTTCTTCAACGCCCACTGGACGGCCACCGTGCAGACGGTGTTCACGAGTTCCGGGACCTGGGCCGGCACCTCGCCGCAGGGCGCCTTCAGCTACCAGTTCACCCTGAACACGGCCGCCGGTGACGTGGCGGCCGTCGGCACCTACTTCGACTGGAACGGCAACTACGGCATCCCGGTCCTGACCGTTTTCAACTGTGGCAGCGGCAACCCGGGTGATCAGTGCACCGGCACCAGCCACCCCATGGCAACGCCCCCCTTCCCAGGCCAACAGCCGGGCTTCAACGGGCCGGTAGGCTCGGCTGGCTCGGACATACGAACCACGGCCACCGTGGGCGGCAACAATGTCGTCATCAACGTGGTGTCATACCTTCAGAGCGTCGACTCAAGCCTGAACCTCGATCCCGCCAGCCTCAGCATAACGGCTGGACCCGCCTTGGGCACGGTCACGGTCAACAACGCCACTGGCGAGATCACCTATCAGCCGCCCGCAAACGCAACCGACGAGTGCAAAAGCGACCAGCTCAGTTATACGATCAACAATACAGCCGTTAATCCTGTTGTACCGGTCACAGCGAAGATATTTGTCGACATCGGTCCCAGTGGCGCGCTGTGCGAGAAGAACGGCCTCACCGTCACCCCCGGACCCACCGACACCGATGGCGATGCCCGGGTCACCCTCAGCGAACTCCTGAGCGCGGGTGTCGGCAGCGACTCGGCCGTAATCACGGCCTGTGTCGGCGGCTGCTTCGACTACAGCGTGACCGGCGTCGCCCCCGGCGGTACCGCCACGCTGGTGCTGGAACTCGACGAACCCATACCCCCGGTGCCCAAGCTGCGCAAGTGGGACGGCTCGGCCTGGGGCGATTTCGTGGAAAACGCCAGCAACACGGTAGCCTCCGCGGCCAAGGTGAACGGCGTCTGCCCGACCAGCAAGTACTCGACCGGCCTGCTGCCCGGAAACGAGTGCCTGCAGATCACCATCCAGGACGGCGGACCCAACGATACCGACGGCGCGGCCAACGGCACCATCGTGGATCCGCTGGGTGTCGGCAAGGAGCTGATCCCGGCCGCCGACACGCCGCTGGGCAGCACCTTCGGCGGCGGCGCGGGTTGCGCGCTTGCGAAAGGCCCGGCGCCCTGGACGCAGCATCTGGAATGGCTGCTGCTTGCCCTGACGGGTGCGGCGGCAGGCATGTCCCGGCGACTGCGTCGACACTGAGCGACGAGCCAGCCCCTGGAGAGCCCCGCTTCGGCGGGGCTCTTTGTTTGGGGGGATCGGGCTCACGCGCCCTTGAAATTGCACCCGCCGACGGACTCCCCTAGAATCCGAAGCCGGTTCACGAAAAGGCGACAAACTCATGTCACGGCATTCCATCGCCCTGTTCCTCGCGGTTCTGCTCGGCATGCGCCCGGTAGTCTCGAACGCGGACCCGGATGCGGCGATCTACCGGCTCAATCCCGGCGACACCCTGCTGATCTCGGTCTGGGGCGAGGAGAACCTGCAATCGGAAGTGCTGGTGCGCCCGGACGGCGGCATCAGCTTCCCGCTCGCGGGCGAGGTCAAGGCTGCCGGCCGCGCCCTGAGCGACGTCGAGGCGGAGCTGGCGAAGAAGCTGTCCAGGTACATCCCCGAGCCGCTGGTAACGGTGGCGGCGAAACAGCTCCTCGGCAACAAGGTCTACGTCATCGGCAAGGTCAACCGCGCCGGCGAGTTTCCCATCAATCGCCCGACGGACGTGGTGCAGGCGCTGGCCATGGCCGGGGGCATGACGCCCTATGCGGCCACCGGCAAGATCAAGGTGCTGCGGCGCGAGGGGGGCGCGCTGAAGGCCATTCCCTTCGATTACGGGGAGATCGAGAAGGGAAGAAACCTGGCGCAGAACATCGTGCTGAAGGCCGGGGACGTGGTGGTGGTTCCGTAACACCCTCATTGAAACCCCGGATTCCGCTTCGCTGCATCCGAGCTACACGTCTCAGTAAGACCTTGGCGTTCTTCAAACATAACAACAGAAAGGCACACGGATGGACAGATCAGTGACACGGATGCTGGCGCTGGGTGCATCGACCCTGCTCCTCACCCTCCCCCTCGCCGCCCCGGCCGCGGAGTGGTACGCCGAGCCGTCCCTGAAGGCCACGAGCCGTTACGACGACAACGTGCGCCTGCTGCCCGAGAACGAACAAAGCGCGGCGGAATTCGCCCTGACCCCGCGGTTGCCCTTCGGGCGCCGAACCGAGCGCTCGGAACTGGAAGGCGTGCTGGATTTCCGGGTACGGCGTTTCAACCGCAGCGACCTGGACACCAACGATGCGCGCTTCGACCTGAACGGCTACTACCTCGCCAGCGAGCGGTCACGCCTGACCCTGGACCTGAGCCTGGTGCGCGACACCACCCTGGATACCGAGCTGGACGATACCGGCGTGGTCTACAGCCGGGTGCGTCGCAACAGCCGCACCCTCAGCCCCGGCCTGACCCATATATTCAACGAGAAGACCCGCGGCAGCCTGACCCTGGGCCTGACCCGGGTCGACTACGCCGACGAGGCCACGACCGGCCTGCGCGACTACGAGAATCGTTCGGCCACGGCCTCCGTCAACCGCCAGTGGTCGCAAAAGACCGTGCTGACCGCCAGCCTCGGCTGGTCACGCTACCAGCGGGAGGACGACAGCGTGCGTTCCGACAACACCCAGCTCACCCTGGGCGCCGAGCACCGATTCACGGAACGCTCGCGGCTGTCGGCCTACGCGGGTACCCGCCGCACGGAAACGCGGGTGAGCACGGGCGCGACCGCCTGCCCGGACGGCACCGTGTTCGATGCCTTCGGCCTGTTCTTCGGCCTGCCGCCCTGCGTGGACACCGCGACGGGTACGCGCAGCGATTTCGTGACCATCACCCTGTCATCCACCAGCCGCAGTTCCGGCAGCGTCTTCGGCCTGACCGCCACCCACGAGTTCGAGACGGGCGAGCTGTCGGTGGATGCCAGCCGCAGCATCACGCCCCAGGCCAGCGGCCAGGGCCTGCTGATCTCGGACCGGCTGGGTTTCAGCGCCACGCACGGCTTCACCGAAACCCTGAGCGGCCGGCTCGGCCTCAACTGGTACCGGGCCAGCGCGACCGATGACGCCATCGGCGCCGTGGACCGCACCTACATCACCTTCACCTCGGGCCTGCGCTGGCAACCGCGGCGGGACTGGAGTTTTTCGCTCGCCTACCGCTACAGGAAGCAGGACCGCGAGGCCACGCTGGGCAGCGCCACCGGAAATGTCGTATCCTTGGCGCTGAACTATGCTTGGCCACGCCTGACCCGTTCGCGCTGACCCGCGCCACGGGTCCGGTCGCGGCCCGGCACCGGTTGCCTCGGATTGGCGCAACCCATTGAGATAACGAACAAACCCCGACCAACGACCGAGGACGTCGGCAGGCCGGGTGTTGGCCGGCCCGATGACGCGGGCCGGCCCGCCGTGCAACGCATCACGAGACCACAGGGATATGGAAGAGCAAGTCAAAGACCTTCAGGACTACCTGGACGCCTTCAGGCGCCGGCGGGGCGCCATCCTGGCAACCTTCTCGGCCATCTTCGCCATCGGCCTGCTGGTGGCCCTGCTGTGGCCCCCGACCTACCGTTCCGCCGCCACCATCCTCATCGAGGAGCAGGAGGTGCCGGCCGAGCTGGTGCAGTCCACGGTCACCAGCTACGCCACCCAGCGTATCGAGACCATCAAGGCGCGCGTCATGACCCGTGCCAACATGATGAGCCTGATCGAGAAATACGGCCTGTACGAGGACGAGCGCGAGCGCGAGACCACCGAGGAGATCCTCGAACGCATGCGCGACGACATCGAGGTGGAGCTGCTCAACGCCGAGGTCATCGACCCGCGCACCGGCCGGCCCATGCCCGCCACCATCGCCTTCACCGTGGCCTTCAATGGCGAGGATCCCGCAAAGGTGCAGAAGGTGGCCGGCGAACTGGCGAGCCTGTTCATGAACGAGAACCTCAAGGAGCGTTCCAGCAAGGCCAGCGAGACGCTCGCCTTCCTCTCCGACGAGGCCGACCGGCTGCGTAACCAGATCGCGGTGCTGGAACAGCAACTCGCCACCTTCAAGGAACAGAACGTCAACCGGTTGCCGGAGCTGGCGCAGCTCAACAGCCAGCTCATGGACCGCACCGAACGCCAGATCGAGGACATCGACAACCAGATCCGCACGCTCGAGGACCGGCGCTTCTATCTGAAGGGGCAGCTCGAACAGCTCGACCCCTATACCCCGGACGTGAACATCAGTCCCCAGGCCCGGCTCAAGGCCCTGCGCACCCAGTACCTGAGCCTGAACGCGCGCTATTCCCCGGACCACCCCGATGTCATCCGCCTCAAACGCGAGATCGAGGGCCTGGAGAAGGAAACCGGCGCCGGCCCGGACCGGGACGTCCTGCAGTCCGAACTGCGCGCGCTGCAGACCGAGCTCGCCGCCGCGCGGGAGAAATATTCGGCCGAGCACCCGGACGTGGTGCGGCTGGAGCGCAGCGTCGCCGCCCTCCAGGCCGAACTCGACAAGGCCCCGGCCACGCCAGGGCAGCAGATCGATGCCGACAACCCGGCCTATGTGTCGCTGGCCGCCCAGTTGCAGGCGACCGAGGCCGACATCGCCGCCCAGCGCGCGCGGCGCGCCGAGCTGGAGGCCAAGCTCCGGGAATACGAACAGCGCCTGACCGCCACTCCCGAGGTGGAGCGCCAGTACAGCGCCATGCGCCGCGAGCTGGAACAGGCCGTCGCCAAGTACCAGGAGATCAAGGCCAAGGAGATGCAGGCGCAGGTGGCCCAGCAGCTCGAATCGGAGAGCAAGGGTGAGCGCTTCACGCTCATCGATCCGCCGGCCCTGCCCGAGGAGCCGATCAAGCCCAACCGTCCGGCCATCATCTTCCTCAGCTTCGTGCTGGCGCTGGGCGCGGGCCTGGGCCTGGCCGCGGTCGGCGAGAGCCTGGACCGCTCCATTCGTGGCGCCAAGGGCGTGGCGGCGACGCTCGCCGTGGCCCCGCTGGCGGTCATTCCCTATCTCGCCAGCGACGAGGAACAGCGCCAGAAGAAACGCCGCAAGTGGCGCACCCTGGGCGCGGCCACCGCCGGCGTGTTGGTTCTGGCGCTGCTGGTGCACTTCCTGTTTGCGCCGCTGGACGTCCTCTGGTTCCGCGCGCTGCGCAAGGTGAGCATCCTCACCGGGCTCAACCTGGTGGGGTGAGGTCCCGCGGCGGGATCCGGCCTCCGGCCTGCATCCCGGCCGCGAAGACCGCAGGATGGGCAAAGACGCGCAGCGGCGTGCCCATCATGATGCGGCGTAAAGATGGGGATGGCCCTTGCAGGCCCTTTCCATCCCGTGAACTGCCGCGGATTCCGGCCCTGCAGTACGCGTAGGATGGGCAAAGGCGCGCAGCGGCATGCCCATCATGATGCGGCGTGGAGCGGGGGACGGGCTTTCAGCCCCTTGTCCATCCTGCGAACTGCCCCGGTATTGCGGCATCCGGCCTACAGGATTGGCCAGGCGGTCATGACGCAGCGCACCGCCGGGCTGCCGGATCAGGGGTTAACCCCCTATCCCGGCTAAAGTTTTTCACCCCCTTTCCCGATAGCCCGGAAAGGCGGGCACACCGGCGCTGGGCCGAAGTGCGCGGAAAGGGGTAAAGTAGGGGGCCGGCCGCGGGATACTTCTTCTCGCGGGACGAGACTTGCGGAGCGGCGCGCCCGCGTTGGGCGAGGGCCGCTCCGGCTGCGGACGCACGGCGTCGTCCTGTATTCACGAGGTTGCTGTTATGGAACGCATCAAGGTTGCACTGGAAAAGGCACGGGAACAACGTGTCCAGGGAGGTGGCGAGGCCACCGAAAAACAGACGGGACGCTCGGCCCCGGCCGCCCGGCCCGCGGACATTCAGTACACCCGCACCCGGGTTGCCAAGGTTTCGCCTGCCGTGATGAAGAAGAACCGCATCGTCGCCACCGCCCAGGAAAGCGCCTTTGCCGACGCCTACAAGATCCTGCGTACCCAGGTGCTGCAGCGGCTGAAGGAAAACGACTGGAACGTGCTCGCCGTGACCAGCCCCGGCGAGGACGAGGGCAAGACGCTGACCGCCATCAACCTGGCCGTGAGCCTGGCGCTGGAGGTCAGCCATACAGTGCTGCTGGTGGATGCCAACCTGCGCCACCCGAGCATCCACGAGCGCCTGGGCCTGGCGCCCGGCAAGGGGCTGTCCGACTACCTGCTCGACGATGCCGACCTGGCCGAACTGCTGCTGCACCCGGAAGGCCTGGACCACGTGGTGCTGCTGCCGGCCGGCCGTCCGGTGCACAACTCGGCCGAGCTGCTCAACTCGCCGAAGATGGTGCAACTGGTCGACGAGCTCAAGCACCGCTACCCCGAGCGCATCGTCATCTTCGATCTGCCGCCGGTGCTGTCGGCAGCCGACGCCCTGGCCTTCGCGCCCTACGTGGACGCCGCGCTGCTGGTGGTCGAGGAAGGCCGCACCCAGGCCGAGGCCGCGCAGCGCGCGGTGGAGCTGCTGGAGTGCACCAACGTGCTGGGCACCGTGCTCAACAAGGCCGGGCAGGCCTGATCCGCCGGGAGGCGGCGGCATCATGTACGAGGCCTTCTACGGATTCCGCGAGAAACCCTTCTCGCTGCTGCCCGACCCCTCTTTCCTGTATTTCAGCAAGAAGCACCGCATGGCCTTCGCCATGCTCGAGTACGGACTGGAGAACCAGGCCGGCTTCACTGTCATCAGCGGCGGCATCGGCACCGGCAAGACCACCCTGATCCGCCACCTGCTCAACCAGATGCAGCACAACACCACGGTGGGACTTATCTCCAACACCCATCAGTCCTTCGGCGAACTGCTGCAGTGGATCCTGCTCGCCTTCAATCTCGAGCACAAGGGCATGAGCAAGGTGGAGATGTACCAGGCGTTCGTCGACTTCATGATCGGCGAATACGCCCGCGGCCGGCGCACCGTGCTGATCGTGGACGAGGCCCAGAACATGTCCGCCGAGACGCTGGAAGAGCTGCGCATGCTGTCCAACGTCAACGCCGACAAGGACCAGGTGCTGCAGGTGATCCTGGTGGGCCAGGAGGAGCTGCGCGACACCCTGCGCCGGCCCGATCTGGTGCAGTTCGCCCAGCGCATCGCCGTGGACTACCAGCTCACGCCGCTGACGGTCGAGGAGACCACCGAACTCATCCGACACCGGCTGGCCGTGGCCGGCGGCTCGCCCGAGCTGTTCACCGACGCAGCCTGCGCCGCGGTCCACCATTACAGTGGCGGCACGCCACGGCTGGTCAACCTGATCTGCGACACCACCCTGGTGTACGGCTTTGCCGACCAGCGCGAAACCATCGACGCCGATCTGGTGCACGAGGTGGCGCGCGAAAAACAGGCCGGTGGCCTGTTCCCCACCACCGCGCCGCCCCCCGCGGCCGGCGAGCCGGAACCGCCGGCCGCCGTGACCGAATCCGAATCGTCGGCGCGACCGCAACCGGATGCCGACACCATGCCGCGCGCGGGCGCGCTCAATCCCACGCCCGCCAACCGCGAGGAAACACCGGCCGAGACACCGGCGCTGAGACACCGGCTGCGCCTGGCCGTCATCGGCGAGTCACCCGTGCTGCGCCGCCACCTGCGGCGGCTGATCGAACCCTTCGGCATCGAGGTGGTGGCGGAGCTGCCGCTGGAGGCCGCCGGCCAGGGTGACATCGATCCCGCCCAACTGGACATGCTGCTGGTGGACATGGACGACCAGGCCCAGGCCAGCGCCGGCGCCCTGTGCGACCTGATCACCGAATGGAACCTGCCGGTGCTGTTCAACGACAGCCAGCTCACCCAGCAGAGCCTCGATGGCAACGCCCCCGCCTTCGGCAACAAGCTGGTCGCCAAGCTCGCCAGCCTGCTGCCCGACCACACCGCCGACCTGCGCGTGGTCTCCGGCAGCGGCGAACCGCGCTGACATCCTCGCGAAGAGCGCCGCGAAAGTCACGGTCAAGAGCGCCACTGAATCCACGGGAAGGGTCATGCGCGATGGGCACGTCGCTGCGCGACTTTGCCCATCCTACTGAAGCATTTCTTGTAGGATGGGCAAAGCGAAGCGTGCCCATCAATGCATATTGTCCTTTCCGTGGATTCAGTGGATTCCGTGGCGCTCTTGACCTTCAGCGCGACAACCGCGCCCGATACCAGCTCCGCATGAAGATCCAGGCGCCGTATGCAAACAGCACCCCGCCGAACAGGTCGGCAAGCATGTCATAGAAGTCCATCACCCGGGTCGGCACGAAGCTCTGGTGATATTCGTCGGTCAGTCCGTACAGGCCGGCCAGCACGCCGGCGAGCAACGCCTGGCGGCGCTCCAGCCCCTGCTCGCCGGGCCGCATGGCGGCCAGATAGAAGATGGCCAGGATGCCGAACGCGACGGCATGATAGAGCTTGTCCTCCCAGGGGAAATGCATGGGCATCCTGCCAGCCGGGAAGGACGACCAGTAGAAGATCAGCCCCATCCAGGCCAGCGCCGCCAGCGCGGCCAGGCCACGCATCAGGTTCAGAAGCGGCAGGGGCAGATACAAGGCGCGGGGCTCACAGGTACTCGGACCAGTTGCGCGAGTCGTCGCCGAACACCAGGAAATGCGGGTTGAGTAGCGAGTCCTTGGTGTTGTAGCGCAGGGTATTCATGTCGGTGTCGGTGAGCCGGCCGCCGGCCTCCTCCACCACGCACTGGGCGGCGGCGGTATCCCATTCCGAAGTCGGCCCGAGACGGGGATAGATATCCGCGCGGCCTTCCGCCACCAGGCAGATCTTGAGCGCACTGCCCATGCTGATGATCTCGTGCTCGCCGACCTTCTCCAGAAAGCGGTTGAGCGAATCGCCGCGATGGGAGCGGCTGCCGGCCACCACCAGCGGGCCGGGTTGCAGCTTGCGCACATGGATGGCCTCGGCCGGCGCGTCGCCGGTCTGGCGGAAGGCGCCGCCGCCGCGACAGGCGTAGTAGGTCACGCCCAGCACCGGCACATGCACCACGCCCAGCACCGGCTCGCCGCGGTGGATGAGCGCGATGTTCACGGTGAACTCGCCATTGCGCTTGACGAACTCCCGCGTCCCGTCCAGCGGATCGACCAGCCAGTACCAGTCCCAGCGCGCGCGCTCCTCGTAGGGCACGCTGGCGGACTCCTCCGACAGCACCGGCACATCCGGCGTCAGCCGCGCAAGACCCCCGGTGATGGCCCGGTGCGCGGCCATGTCCGCCGCAGTCAGCGGGCTTTCGTCGTCCTTGTGCTCGACATCGAAGTCGGTCTCGTAGATCTCCAGTATCCGGCAGCCGGCCTCGGCAGCCAGCGCGCGCACCTCGTCGAGCAGTGCGCAGGGGTCGATGCTGCTGTTATCGGTCATGCCTCATCCTCTCCTGGGCCAGAAACAGCGCGACCATGCTGCGCGCCTCGGTGAAATCATCCCGCGCCAGCAACGCCGGCAGCTCGGCCAGCCGCCAGGGTACCACTTCCACGGGTTCGGGTTCGTCGCCCTCGGCCTCGGCCGGGAACAGGTCTCGCGCCAGCACGATGTGGGTCACGTGACCGAAATAGCCGGGCGCCACCGTCACCGTCATCAGCGCCTCCAGCCGCCCGGCGCCGAGGCCGATCTCCTCGCGCAGCTCGCGCTGGGCGGTGGCCAGCGGATCCTCGCCCGGCTCGATGCGTCCCTTGGGAAAACCCAGCTCGTAGCGCTCGGTGCCCGCGGCATACTCGCGTACCAGCAGCACCGTCTCCGCATCGCGCGCCGGCACCACCAGCACCGCGCCGTCGGCCGAGCCGCGCAGCCGCTCGTACACCACCTCGGTACCATTGGCGAAGCGCAGGTCCAACTGCTCGATACGAAACAGGCGGCTGCGGGCAACGGTGCGGGTTCCGAGGATTTCCGGTGGTTTCGACATGGGGGCATTGTAGCGGAGACGGGAGTGTAGCCGGAACCCGGGCGTCCGCTGGCGACCCCTCGCGGAAAGATGCTAACCTCACCCGGTAGCACTACTTCCGACTTCTGTCTCCTGACCCCCGACTTTGTCTCCTGGCTCCTGCATTCCGACTCCCCCACCCATGCCCCCCTGGTCACACATCGATACCTTGCTGCTCGACATGGACGGCACCCTGCTGGACCTCCATTTCGACAACCACTTCTGGCGCGAGCATGTGCCGCTGCGCTATGCCGAGCGCAACGACCTGGCGTTGGAAGCCGCCAAGGCCGAGCTGTTTCCGCGATTTCAGGCCGCGGAAGGCACCATGGCCTGGTATTGCGTGGACTACTGGAGCGAGGTGCTGGACATGGACATCGCCGAGCTCAAGCGCGAGGTCGATCATCTCATCGCGGTGCATCCCCATGTCACCGATTTCCTTGATCTCGCCCGCGCGCGCGGCAAGCGGGTGCTGCTGGTGACCAATGCCCACCAGAAGGCGCTCGATCTCAAGATGGAGAAGACCCGCCTCGGCGGCCACTTCGACCGCCTGATCTGCGCCCACGACTATGGCAAGCCGAAGGAAGACCCCTCCTTCTGGGACTGGCTGGCCGAACGCGAACCCTTCGACCGCGAACGCACCCTGCTCATCGACGACAGCCTGCCGGTACTGCGCTCGGCGCGCGAATACGGCATCCGCCACCTGCTGGCCGTGCGCCGCCCGGACACCCGCGGACCCGACAAGGACACCGAGGAGTTCGAGGCGGTCGAGGGATTCGACGCGCTGGTCCGGGGCCTGCAGGGATCGATCGGGAAGCCCTGATTTTTTCAAGAGCGCCACGGAAACCACCGAATCCACGGAAGGGATGAGGGTGTGTGGCGATGGATGTGTCGGGTCGCACGCGGTTCTGTCTGGCGTTCACCCTTGAACGCCGAGGCCGTGGAGACGCAGGGCGCACAGAGCATTTCCTGTTTGATCCATGACCGCCTCTGCGTGCTCTGCGCCTCGGTGTACTCCGTGTTACATGCCGGCCGTTCCCGTCTGTGTGACATGCCGGCTGCCCCTGTCGTGATGGGCACGTCGCTGCGCGCCTTTGCCCATCCTACCGGGACCTCCCTTGTAGGATGGGCAAAGCGAAGCGTGCCCATCGCACCTCATCCTTTTCCGTGGATTCGGTGGTTTCCGTGGCGCTCTTTCTCTTGCCCCCGATCCCTCAGCGCTCGTCCCAGCGCCTGAAGCGCTTGCGGCAATAGGCCAGCAGCTCGTCGTAGTCACGGAAGAACAGCTCGAAGCCCTCCTCGGCCGGCGCATCGAACTCGCAGTAGTCGTTGCTGTAGTCGCGGCAGACCTGCGGCCGGGTAGCGTAGATCCGGCAGCGACCGTCATCTCCGAGCATGGTGCAGCGGTTGTTGATGAGCAGGAACCAGCCGTCGCTGTCCTTGTAGGCCTGGATGTTCTCGTGGGCGAGCTGCCAGAGCAGATGATCGAAGTCATCGCGCGAACGCGGCCCCGGGATCTTCTGGGTGATGTAGGTGCAGCACTTGGTGCCGGGGCAGAAACTGCACTTGGTCTCGGAGGTGAGTTTGGCGGGCAGGGGCTTGCGGGACATGTTCAGGATATCCGAAGGGTGGCCAACCGAAAGAATAACGCCGCGAAGGCGCGCCGTCAGCTACCCAACCGGTAGATCAGGCGGATGGGCCTGCCGTGGCGTTCGATCTCGACGGCCAGCTGCCCGGCCTCGAGCTGGCGATAGAGCTGTCCGGCGTCCACCCGGTCATCAAGGGGAATGCCGTTGACACGCCGCACCAGATCGCCCGGCTGCAGGCCGATCTCCTTGCGCAGCGGCTCGGGGATGGCGTTGGCGTAATAGCCGTCGACCCTGCCATTCTGCTGATGGGGAATCACATCAATGGCTGCGACGATCTCCGGCAAACGCAGCGGATCTAGGCGAAAGGCAGAGCCCCCGTCCGTGCGCCCGGGCTGGGGCCCGGACAACCGTGCCCCGAATGACAGCCGGCGTGAGACACCCTGCTCGCTGACCAGCGCGTGATCCGCCGCCACCGTCTCCAGGCGCATGCCGGGCACCAGCCATTCACCCACCTTGCGCATGACCTGGCCACCGCCATCGGGGCGCTCGACAATGGCGTAGCCCTGCGCCTCGCCGAGAACGACCGTCCCCCGCAGCACCCACTCATCCATGCCCCACGCGCGGCTGTGCAGCGCCAGCAGCAGCCACAACAGCAGCCCCGGCCACCACCTCGTTCCAGTGGTGGCCGGGGCGCTCGACAGGCCCTGTCGCATGGCCGGCATCGCCTCAGTTAAGGCTGGGTTGCATCATCAGCTTGATCAGTGCATCACGCTCGGCGGCACTGATGGCCGTGCTGCCGTCGGTGGTGCCGCTGATGTTGCCGGCAAGGGTCGCCAGCCCGTTGACGAAGTTCAGCCGCGCCTGCTGGCGCTGCTGGGCGGTTGGCTGATTGTTGTTGTCCCAGATGGCATAGCGGGTGTTTTCCAGGATCTGGACGTCTTCCATCAGCCCCATCAGGGCCGCGAACTCGGCCGGCATGCCCATGCTGGTGAAGTCGTGGCGCTGACCGTCGATGCCATTGCCGGGATTGTCGTCGCTGTCCAGCCAATTCTGCATGTTGGTGGGCACGGGCGTGGTGTCGCGGGTATAGCCAAAGCTGCCACCCGCGTTGAGCACGCTTGCCACCCAGCTCACCGCGACGGTCTGCGGGATCGGCCAGTTGACCTGGTTGCCGTTGAAGTCGTACTCCATGCCAAGATCCGAGGGCAGGGTGTTGACGCTCACCCCCAGGGCCGATGCGACACTGTTCTTCATGTCGCTGATCTCGCTGTTGTTCGAACGTATCGCGGTCTGGAAACTGCTCCAAGCGGCCTGGAAGGCGGTATCGATGGCCTGCTGGACCTGCTGCTCGGTAACGCCGGGATTGGCAGCCAGATAGGCCTGCGGGTCCATAAAGTAGTCGCCGTACTGGGTGTCGATCTGCTGCTGGGCAGAAATGAAGGTCTGTACGCCGGAATTGAAGCGATCAATGAGTGCCTGCGACCCACCCAGCGTCCCGAGAGCGTCCGTGTACTCCTTCTTGATCGCAATCGATGCAACACGATTGAAGAAGCCGTTGACCGCAGCCATCACGGAGTTCTGGAAGCCTGACGAAAGCGACTGCATGGCCGCATCCAGCCCCGTGGCGTCGCCGGCCGCATCGAAGGCCGCCAGCAGCAGCTGGGGATCGATGCCGGCTGCGTCCCCGGCGTCGATGAGAATGTCGCCCATGAGGCCGCCGGCCTTGGCGAGATCATCATCGGATGCGCTGTCCACCGCTGTCTTGAAGAAGGCCACGTAATCGGACATGTCCTTCGTCCCGGCCGTGCCGTTGTAGATGATCCTGTCCTTGAATGTTTCGAGCGCGGACTGGCTCACCCCGTTGTTGAGCAGAAAGGCCTCCATGCCATCGTTGCCACGAATCGCGGTCGCCATCATCTGGCTGAGGCCGGGGATATCCGAGTCTGCCAGGCTCGCCGAGCGGATGAAGACCAGCCCGAAGGCGGCAGCCAGCGGATCATCGGTGCTGTTGTCCGTCATCGAGGCCCGCAGGGCCTCGGCCTGGACGTCCGAAAGCGGGTTGACGCCGACCAGGTTGGTGTCGCCGGCGCCCGGTGCCGGGGCAATGCCCTGGCGCACCACGCTACCGTTGCCATCCTTGACCTGCAGCAGCACGAAATGGGTCTGGTCGGCGGTCGGCAGGCCGCTGAGATCGAAGCTGATCTTGCCGTTGCTGTCGGCCGTCGCACTGGTGGAACTCAGGCTGGTCACGGAGCCGTCGCTGTTGATCTGCGACACCACGACCGTGTAGCTGGCGCCCGCCGTGAGGGCCGCCGCCGGCATCACCGGCGCCATCGCCAGGGCCAGCGCCAGACCGGCACCGGCCGCAAGACCGCGCACCTCGCGCGCAATGAATTGATGCAGTTTCATCGTGATTACCCCCTCAGGACGCACTGCCCGAGATACCGCCCGAGCTGCTGCCCGAACCACTTCCGCCACC
The DNA here is from genome assembly GCF_027000115.1 of Thiohalobacter sp. NCBI lineage: Bacteria > Pseudomonadati > Pseudomonadota > Gammaproteobacteria > Thiohalobacterales > Thiohalobacteraceae > Thiohalobacter > Thiohalobacter sp. The sequence continues at coordinate 47,649 of NZ_JALTON010000016.1, forward strand.
GCCACAGCCGGTGACACCGACGGCCACCACCAGCAGGACACCCAGCACCGCGGCGACGCGGCGCACTGTCGTTGGTACTGAAAACATGATCTTCCCTCCCTCCTGTGGAAATACGGGACTGACAGGCGCGAGGCTGCATCAGCCGTGCCAATCACGAGGCCTGGCGATAAATCAGCACGTTACCGAAAACTGGAAGAGGAGGGTGACGGATGGGGTCAGTCGGCGCCCACAATTTGACGAGGCAGGCGACCCACCAGCGTCAGCCGATGGTCGCCCGACGCATCCGGCGCGCCCAGCAGCCCGAGGGCATCGCGCAGCGCGCGAGCAGCGTCGGCGCGGGCCCGCAGCTTCAGGTCCAACCGGTAGTGGCCATCGCGTTCGAGGCGGGCACTGCCGGCCAGCGCCAGCGGACCGCCCTGGTCTTGCATCTCGGCCAGCAGCGCATCGCCTTCGCCACGCAGTCGGACCTGCAGGTCGCCCAGCGGCAGGTTCAGCGGCGCGGCCAGTGCAGCGGACTTCCAGACGAGCGCGCCCTCCAGCCGGTCGGGCCAGTCGCCGCGCCCGCTGGCGGCCAGTTCCCGGATCAGGAGCCGGCCGCTCGCTTCGATGCCCCAGCGGTCCAGCAGCGGCCGGAAGAACTCGGCCGGGAGTTCGGCGCGGGGCATGCGCAGCCACCAGCGGCCGGTGAGACCGGCCGCGATCCGGGCCTCGATCGCGGGCGATCCGGTGGTCAGCCGGAAGCCGAGCCGGCCCAGTACCAGGCTGGCGGGCCGCAGCCGCCAGCGCAGGGACTCGAAACGCAGCGGACCGGCCGCAAGCACGGCGGCCTGGCCGCGCCAGAGCGTGCCCTCGGGGGCCTGAACGGCAAGCGGCTCGGGCAGGCCGCTCAGCCAGCGTTCCGCCGGCCAGGTGAACAACAGGAACAGGGCCAGGACACAGAGCGCCGCGAGACCCGCGGCGAGGCGTGACCTCATGGCGCGGCCGCGGCCAGGGTCAGGCGCGCATCGACCCGCCCCGGGGCCTCGGCCGCCTCGATATCGACGGCCTCGGCACGGATGCCGTGGCGGGTCTGAAGCTGATCCAGCCAGAGCACCAGCTCATCGAAGGCCGCGCCCTCCAGCCGCAGGCGCACGCGGTCGCGGCCCTCGGGTTCCAGATGGCGCAGCGCCGGGGCCAGCCGGCCGGCGCGCACCGACTGGTCGACCACGGCCAGCAGCGAGCGTCCACCCAGCCCGGCAGAGCGCGCCCCGCCGCCGGCCTGAAGCTGGCGAATGCGACCGGCGTCCTCGCGCATGGCCTCGTAGGTCACGCGCTGCTCGGAGACGCTGCTGTCCAGTTCGGCCAGGCGCTGGCTGAAGGGCGACCACAGCAGCGCCCAGCCGAGCAGGATCAGCGCCAGCAGACCACCGCCACCGACCAGCAGGCGTTCGCGCGGTGCCAGCCCCTGCCACCAGTGCTTCATGAGCGCACCCTCGCCAGCCGCAGCCGGCCCTCGACGCCCTGCTCCCCGCTGGCGCTGGCCGACTGCAGCTCGACCTGCAGATCGGGCCGCTGCGCAAGCCGCTGGCGCAGGGCTTCGAGGGTCTGCACGTCGGGGGCCGTGACCGAGAGATCGAGCCGGCCGTCGCGGAAGTGCAGGCCCTTCAGCCGGACCCCCTGCGCCCCGGCCAGCGGTTCGCCGGCGGCGGCCAGCAACGCGAGGAACTCGTCCCCGGCCGCGCCCTGCCCCCGCGCCAGCGCCTCGAGCTGCTGGCGCATCTGTACCGGCGCATTCACTACCCGCCGGGCCTGGGGAAAGGTGTTGCGGTACAGCGTTTCCATGCGCGCATCCAGCTCCGCCGCCGTCTGCTGCAGCCGCCAGTACTCGACCCCCTGGCGCAGCCCCGCCACCGCAACCACCGCCACCAGCAGCACCGCAACCGCGCGCCAGGGGGCCCACAGCCGGCGCGCCCCGGACTGGCGGGCATAGTCGCCCTGCAGCAGGTCGATGGCCTCGCCGCGGGCCGCCTCGCGGGCCAGTACCACCAGCGGATGGGTCACCCGTTCCAGCCGGGCCTCGGGAAAATGCCGGCTGATGTCCTCGGGTAGGGCCTCCTGGGTGGAGAACACCTGCAGCGGCGGCGTGGTGTCGGGCGCCAGCAGGGTCTTCAAGGTGGGCAGGTCGGCGTGGCGCACCGCCAGCACCGTCTCGCCGGTGCGCAGCAGTGCCTCGTCGGCGTCGGTCTCCAGCAGCACCCAGCCCTCGCCGCGCGGCAGCAGATCGCCCTCGGCGTAGACATGGGTCGCTTCCAGGCCCGCCTCGGCCAGGCGCGCCAGCCAGTGTTCCAGGCAGCGCCGGGCGATCACCACCACCGGGACCGGCTGTTCGTTTCCGGCCCGGCCGATGGCGAAATGCAGGGCCTCCAGATCCTCCGCGAGCTGGTCCTCGAGGGCATAGGGGACGGCCTGGCGCAGGCGCTGGCGGTTGCGTGTGGGCACCGTCGCGCGGGTGAGCAGGGTCTCGGCCGCCGGCAACACCACCCACACCGGCTCGCCCTGCCAGCGGGCCGCCAGCGTCGCCGGATCGGTCCGCTCCGGGCGGGTGCGCAGCTCGCCCTCCGGCGTCACCCACGCGGCCTCGACGGCATCGTCGCCGGTTCGGAAGCGGATCAGCAGGGCATCGGTCATGGTATCGGTGGCGGTTGGCCTGTCGTTATGGTTTCAGGCGTGACCATACCCCATTTCGGGCCGATTCCGAACCACCGGCGGCGGGATCGCCATGCGGTGGCCGGGCACGCCACCGTGCCATTTGACGGCATACCCCGGATACAGGCCGAAGGCCGGAATCCGGGGCAACAGCGCCTCACGCCCCTCACAATCCCCCAAGACTCCGCAGGCGCACGCTCACATCCCCCCCCTGGCGTTCCAGCACCGAGACCTGGCGCGCACGCGCGGTGCCGAGGCGGACATCGGCGAACACGGCGAAATGGCCGCTGCCGGTGGCCAGACCCTCGGGGCCGACCGCCCGGCCGGCGAATGTGTCGTGGGCGAGGAAGTCAGCAACGGTGTCGAAGGGCTTGTCGCTGCGGGCATCCACCAGCGCCTCGGCGTCCGCGGCGGAAAGGTCGGGGAACAGGGCCTGCAGCAGCAGCGGCGGCGCGGTGTTGACGTTGACGGACGCCCGTCCCGGCAGGGCGCTCAGGTAGGGCCGCAGGCGCCGCACGGCCTCGGCATCGAAGCCCTCGACCAGGCGCAGCTCGCTGACGCTGGCGAAGGGGGCGTTGGCGGCACGATAGGGCGGCTCGCGGGTGCTGTAGCGGTCGTCCTCGGCGCCACCCGGAAAGCGGGTTTCGAGATCGGCATCCATCCAGTCCAGCACGGCATTCGCCAGCGCAGGGTCCAGTTCCAGCAACTCCAGCAGGCGCCGGAAGCGTGCCACGGCGCGTTCGTCGGGCGCTCCGTCAGTGGTCAGCAGGTTGTTGAGATTGAAACGACCCTCGAGGTCCTCGATACGGCCGGCGATCTGGCCGCCGGTGACCGCCAGCGGCGGCAGTTCACGGGCCCAGTCCTCGTCCAGGTGATCCACCGGCCCGTCCTCCAGGTCGCGCCGCAGCAGCACCCGCGCCCAGTCCTCGACCCCCGCGGCGTAGGCCGCGGCCTGGTCGGCATCGAGCTGGTTGGCGGTGCGCCGCACGTCGTAGTGCTGCCGGGTGGCCATGGCCACCGCGGCCAGCGTCGCCAGCGCCACCACCAGCAGCGCGGTCAGGAGGGCGACGCCGGACTGGCGTCCGGCAGCCGGAACAGCCATCGCAGTTCTCCGTAGCCTTCGGTCTCGAGGATCAGCTCCACCGCACGCGGCAGGGCCGGCGCCTGCGGCCGGTTGCGCGGGGGCCATTCTTCATGCCAGGCGTCGGCCTCGTCGAGAAAGCGCACTTCCGCGCGCTCGATGCCCTCGCCCAGCCGCTCGCGCCGCGGGGCCTCGCCCTGCACCCGATCCAGCGCCCACCAGCCCGCCCGCTCCAGGCCGCCGTCGTCGGTCAGGCGCCAGACCACCCGCCGCAGCTCGCTGCGCGGCTGCCCGGCCGGATTGCGCCAGCCGGCGCGGGTCAATTCGACGAGATTGCCGTCGAGATGGCCGAGCAGCGCCGGGCGCCGGTCCCCGAAGGCGTCGCGCACCGGCCGGTCGACGGCCTGGGTGAGATCACGCTCCAGCCGGCGGTACAGCAGCTGCAGGCGGCCCAGCGCCTCGGCCTGCTCCGCGACCGCCGCACGGGTGCTCATCACCGTGTTCAGGCCGCCGTAGGCCAGCAGCGCGAGCACGGCGAAGATGGCCAGCGCCACCAGCAGTTCGATGAGGGTGAAGCCGCCGTGCCGCCTCATTCCGGCCGTCCCAGGTAGCCGGTGAGTTCGGCCAGCACCTCGTCCTCGCCGGCGTTGGCCGGCCGCACCCGGATCAGCACCCGGCGCACGTCGGCATCCGGGGTGGGCTCGACGCGGGTCTGCCAGATCCAGTCGCGGCCGGCGAAGCGCAGCCGGTCGCTGGCCCGGCCCACGGCCGGCCATTCCCGCGCGAGTTGCAGCTCGACAAGCCGGTTGCGGGCGATCCAGTGCGCGAGGGTGCGTTCCTGCAGGTAGGCCTGGTTGCCGGTGTAGTCGCCCACGGCGCGCACGGCGGCGAACAGCGCCAGCGCCAGCACGGCGAGCGCCACCAGCACTTCCAGCAGGGTGAAGCCGCGGGCCTGCCTCATGTCGCTTCCGCGTGGCGTTCGAGGCGGCCGTCGGGGTAGCCGAAGACGCGCGCCACATGCTCGGTGCCGGCATCGCGCAGCACCAGCTCGAAGCCGGTCAGCTCGCCGGAGGACAACAACAGGATGTCGGGCGACGGGGCGTCAGCGTCTCCATCGGCGGCATCGGCAAGTGCCGCCGGCTGGCCGTCCAGCAGCAACCGGGCCTCGATGCCCTCGGGCCAGTGCCGCGGCCGGAAGGTGGGGTCCGCCACCGGCCGCCAGCCGTCGTCCTCGAGATAGAGGAAGCGATAGCCCGCCTCGTCCAGGGCCAGGCCCCATTCCTCGCCACGCAGCACGGCCTGTTCGGCGGCAAGCCGGGTGAGCTGGCGGAAGCGCTCCGCGGCCTCTTCGAGACGTTCGGCGCGGCGGTCGCCGCCGAGGTTGAGGGTGGCGAAGGTGAGGATGATGCCGATCAGGGCGATGACGACCAGCAGTTCCAGCAGGGTGAAGCCGCCGGAACGAAACCGGCCGTTACTCGAGATTCCAGTTGCCAATGTCGTCGTCGCTGGGACGACCGTCGGGCCCCAGCGAATAGAGGTCGATGGCGCCGTGCTGGCCCGGGTTCAGGTACTGGTAGGGGCGCCCCCAGGGATCCTTCGGCAAGCGGTCGATATAGCCCCCGGCCTTCCAGCGCGGCGGCTCGGGATCGGTCGGCTTCTTCACCAGCGCTTCCAGGCCCTGATCGGTGCTGGGATAGTCGTAGTTGTCGAGCCGGTAGAGGTTCAGCGCCGCTTCCAGCGCACGGATGTCCTGGCGGGCCTTGACGATGCGCGCCTCGTCCGGCCGGTCCATGATGCGCGGCACCACGATGGCGGCGAGGATGCCGAGGATCACCACCACCACCATGATCTCGATCAGGGTGAAGCCCCGCTCGCGCCCGCCGGCGGGCGTCGCCCGCCCGAATCCCATGACCATCCCTCTGTCCCTGCCCTGTCGCATATCAAATTCAGGAATGCCGCCCATTCTAACCGATTCGTTGCCGGTGTTGGGCATGTCGCTGCGCGCCCCTGCACGCCCTGCAACCCCTTGTATCCCGCCTCTTGCATCTTGTATCTTGCGTCTCACCATGAACTCCCGAGAGGCACTGGTCCGAACCCATCGCTGGCTGCGCCGGCACGGCCTCAATGACTCCCACAGCGGCAATGCCTCGGTGCGCGAGGGCGACGACTTCTGGATCACGCCCACCGGCGCCTGTGCCGACAGCCTGGAGGCCGACGACCTGGTGCGCTGTCCGGTCGAGGGCGAGATTCCCGACGGCGCCTCGCTCGACGCGCCGCTGCACCAGGCGGTGTACCGACGGGTCGCCGATGCCGCCACGGTGCTGCACAGCCATGGCCCGCACGCGATCGCCATGACCCTGGACGGCCACGACTTCGTGCCCGACGACTTCGAGGGCCGTTACTACTTCGAAAGGATCCCGGTACTGGACATCGCCTTCGACGACTATGTCAGCGAGTCGCCCCGGCGGGTCGCCGCCAGCCTGGCGCGCTTCCCGGTGTGCGTGGTCCGTGGCCATGGCGTGTACGTGTGCGCGCCGAACCTGGATCTGGCCTACAAGCGCACCTGTTCCTTCGAGTCCAGCGCCCGGCTCAGCCTGCTGGGCCGGCTGGCCGGCACCCTGCCGGCGCGATAGCCGGTGGCCTGGTGATACACTTGGCCGCCGTATCCCAGCCGAGCAGAATCGCCCGCCCATGAGCCAGGCCAGTTCCCCCGTTCCCGTCGTCCTCGCCTTCTCCGGCAACGATCCCAGCGGCGGCGCCGGCATCCAGGCCGACATCGAGTCGCTGGTCAGCCACGGTTGCCACTGCGCGCCCATCATCACCACGCTGACGGTACAGGACACCCAGGACGTGCAGAGCATCGCGCCGCTGGACGGCCTGCTGGTGATGGAGCAGGCACGCGCCGTGCTGGAGGACATGCCGGTGGCCGGCATCAAGATCGGCCTGCTGGGCAGTGCCGACGTGGTCGAGAGCATCAGCGCGGTGCTGGAGGATTATCCCAACATCCCGGTGGTACTCGATCCGGTGCTGGCCTCGGGCAAGGGCACCGGGCTGGCCGACGACGAGGTACTGGAGGCCATGGACAGCCTTCTGCTGCCGCACACCACCGTGCTCACGCCCAACAGCGTGGAGGCGCGCATCCTGTCGCCCGAGGCGGACAGCCTCGATGCCTGCGCCATGTCACTGCTGGAACGCGGCTGCGAATTCGTGCTCATCACCGGCACCCACGAAAACACGCCGCACGTGGTCAACCGCCTGTATGGCAACAACCGCCTGCTGGAGAGCTTCACCTGGGAGCGCATCAACGGCCAGTTCCACGGCTCCGGCTGTACTCTCGCCGCCAGCATCGCCGGCCTGCTGGCACAGGGGCTGGAACCCTTCAGCGCCATTCACGAGGCCCAGGAATACACCTGGGAGACGCTCAAGCACGGCTACCGCGTCGGCATGGGCCAGTCGCTGCCGAACCGGTTGTTCTGGGCGCAGTCGGATGAGGCGTGAGACGTTCGAAGTGTAGCCCGGATGGAGCGCAGCGGAAGCCGGGAATCCCTGTTGCCCCGGACATGACCCCGCCCGATCCCCGCCTGCGCGGCCTCTATGCCATCACCGATCCGGTCCTGCTGCCGGACGAACGCCTGCTGGCGGGCGTGGCCGCGGCCATCCGGGGCGGCGCGCGGCTGGTCCAGTATCGCGACAAGGGCAGGGACCGCGACCGCCGCCTCGCTCAGGCGCGGGGGCTGGCACGACTCTGCAGCGAATCGGACGCCCTGCTGATCGTCAACGACGATCCCGAGCTGGCGGCCAAGGCCGGGGCCCATGGCGTGCACCTGGGGCGCGACGATGCCCCGGTCGCCGAGGCGCGCCGTCTGCTGGGCGAGTCGGCCATCATCGGCGTGTCCTGCTATGCCGACCCCGCGCGTGCAGAGCGGTTCGCGGCCGAGGCCGACTATCTCGCCTTCGGCCGTTTCTTTCCCTCGCGCACCAAGCCCGATGCCCTGCCGGCCGACCCGGCGCTGCTCGGCGACGCGCGCCGCCTGGGGCGACCGCTGGCCGCCATCGGCGGCATCACCGCGGACAACGGGGCCGGGCTCATCGCTGCCGGCGCTGACATGCTGGCCGTCATTCACGGCGTCTTCGGCCAGCCGGACATCGAGGCCGCCGCACGCGCGCTGGCCGGCCTGTTTTCCCGGAACCGGGAATAGCCCGGCGCCGCGCGCCTTGCCAACCCGGAATCCAGCCCGGAAAATGGCCCATCGGCTTCCGGCACCTGACTGCCGAATCCCGACTTCTGGCTTCTGACTCCTGACTTCCGCTCCTGACTTCCAACCCCGAGGTACCCCATGACCCGATCCCATGACCTGTTCCAGCGTGCCCAGCGGCATATCCCCGGCGGCGTGAACTCCCCCGTGCGCGCCTTCAAGGGCGTGGGCGGCGAGCCGGTGTTCTTCGAGCGTGGCGAGGGGCCGTACCTGTATGATGCCGACGGCCGGCGTTACCTCGACTATGTCGCCTCCTGGGGACCGATGATCCTGGGCCATGCCCACCCGGATGTGTTGCGGGCGGTGCAGGAAACAGCGGCGCGCGGGCTGGGCTTCGGCGCGCCGACGGAGATCGAGATCGAGATGGCCGACCTGCTCTGCGAGCGGGTGCCGTCGATGGACATGGTACGCATGGTCAGCTCGGGCACCGAGGCCACCATGAGCGCCATCCGGCTGGCGCGCGGCTTCACCGGGCGGGACAAGATCGTCAAGTTCGAGGGCTGCTACCACGGCCATTCGGATTCCCTGCTGGTCAAGGCCGGCTCGGGCGCGCTCACCCTCGGCGTGCCGACCTCGCCGGGCGTGCCGGTGGCGCTGGCCGAACACACCATCACCCTGGAGTACAACAACCTCGACCAGGTGCGCGAGGCCTTCGCCCATGTCGGCGGCCAGATCGCCGCCGTCATCGTCGAGCCCGTGGCGGGCAACATGAACTGCGTGCCGCCCGCCCCGGGTTTTCTGGAAGGGCTGCGCGAGGTCTGCGATCAGTACGAATCCGTGCTCATCTTCGACGAGGTCATGACCGGCTTCCGCGTCGGGCCCTCGGGGGCGCAGGGCCTGTACGGCGTCACGCCCGACCTGACCACGCTGGGCAAGGTGGTCGGCGGCGGCCTGCCGGTCGGCGCCTTCGGCGGCAAGCGCGAGATCATGGAACAGATCGCGCCGCTCGGCCCCGTCTACCAGGCCGGCACCCTGTCGGGCAACCCGGTGGCCATGGCCGCCGGGCTGGCCACCCTGCGCGGCACCGAGACCCCCAACTTCTACGAGCTGCTCGCGGAAAAGACCCGTCGCCTGGCCGACGGCATCGTCGAGCGCGCCCGCGCCCATGGCATTGCCATGACCGCGAACAGCGTCGGCGGCATGTTCGGCCTGTTCTTCACCGACGCCGAGCGGGTGGAAAACTTCTACCAGGTCGGGCAGTGCGACCTGAACCGCTTCAGGCTGTTCTTCCACGAAATGCTCGAACGCGGCGTCTATCTCGCCCCCTCGGCCTACGAGGCCGGTTTCGTCTCCGCCGCCCATGACGACGCGGCCATCGACGAAACGCTCGCTGCCGCCGAGGCCGTGTTCGCCGGCATGAGTTGAGGCCGCCCCGTACGCTGGGGCAGACGCGGCACTGGCGGATCTTCCCGGATCGCGGCACCTGAACGCAGAGCGCGGAGACCGCAGAGTTTTTGAAACGTGCTTTTCTCCGTGCCCCGGTTGCTCGCCGGACTCCGCGTTCCACCCGCCGCCATCAAAGCCTCGTAGCCCGGATGCAGCGCAAGCGGAATCCGGGAAGTCCTGTTACCCCGGATTCCGGCCTTCAGCCTGCATCCGGGCTACGCGCCCTCACCCATCACGCCTGACGCCCTTATAATCCCCCCATGCTCAGCGCCCTGTCCCAGTTCTTCGGGCAACTCATGGACCAGACCGTGACCTGGATCCAGTTGCACCCGCACTGGGCGAACCTGGCCATCTTCGTCACCGCGGCGCTGGAGTCACTGGCCATCGTCGGCCTGTTCCTGCCCGGCGCGGTCATCATGTTCGGCATCGGCGCCATCGTCGCCACCGGCGCGCTGGAGCTGGGTCCGACCCTGCTGTGGGCCGCGGCGGGCGCGGTGCTGGGCGACGGCGTGAGCTTCTGGCTGGGCCGGCACTATCACCAGCGGCTGCGGGTGATGTGGCCCTTCCGCCAGTATCCGCGGCTGGTCAATCACGGCGTGGACTTCTTCCACAAGCATGGCGGCAAAAGCGTGGTGCTGGCCCGCTTCGTGGGACCGGTCCGTCCCATCCTGCCGGCGGTGGCGGGCATGCTGAACATGCCGCCCTTGCGCTTCCTGACGGTCAACCTGCTGTCGGCATTGCTGTGGGCGCCGGCCTACATCCTGCCCGGCGTGGCCTTCGGGGCCTCGGTGGGGCTGGCGGCGGAGGTTGCGGGCCGGCTGGCGCTGCTGCTGATCCTGCTGCTGGGCCTGCTGTGGCTGAGCGGCTGGCTGACCTACCGCCTGGTGCGCTGGCTGTATCCCCATGCAAACCGCCTGCTCAATCGCATCCAGGCCTGGAGCCGCGGCCATCCGGTGATCGCGCCGCTGGCCGGCGCGCTGCTGGACCCCGATCATCCCGAGGCCCGCGGCCTGGCAGTACTGGCGATGCTGCTGGGCGTGGCCAGCCTGCTGTTCGCCACCCTGCTCACCGGCTTCCTCTCCGGCACCGATGCCCTGGTGCATGCGGCGATGATGGAGCTGCGCACGCCACTGGCCGACCGGCTCATGGTGCTGATCACGGAACTGGGCGACGCCACCGTGCTGCTGGGCGTGCTCGTCGGCACCTGCCTGTGGCTGCTGGCGGGCCGCCACTGGCGCGCGACGGTCCACTGGGTCGCGGCCTTCGCCGTGGCCGCCGTGCTCGTCCGGCTACTCAAGCTCTGGATACAGGCACCGCGGCCCATGGCGCTCTATGAAGGCATCAGCGCCTACGCCTTCCCGAGCAGCCACGCCACACTGGCCACCGTCTGCTACGGCTTCCTCGCCGTCATCGTGGCCCGCGAGCTGCGCGGCCCCTGGCGCTGGCTGCCCTATACCCTGGCCAGCCTGCTGGTCAGCCTGATCGCCTTCTCGCGCCTGTATCTCGGCGCCCACTGGCTGTCCGACGTGCTCGGCGGGCTGTCGCTGGGCCTGGCGACGGTGGCCCTGTTCGGCATCGCCTATCGTCGCCACCCGGCCGAGCCCCTGTCGCCGGCGGGCACCTCGGCCGTGTTCGCGATCCTGCTCGCCGGCATCACCGCCTTTTACGCCAGCCAGCGACTGGATACGGACCTCGCCCGCTACCAGCCGCAGACAGGGGTGGAACGCATGGCGGCGGCGACCTGGTGGGACATCGGCTGGGCCGCCCTGCCCGACCATCGCGCCGACATCGCCAACCGCCGTACCCAGCCCCTTAACCTGCAATACGCCGGCGAGCTGGCTGCGCTGGAGCGAGAACTGGCAACACGCGGCTGGGCCCGCCCGCCCGCACTGGACTGGCAGCGCGCCTTGCTGTGGTTGTCACCGCAGTCCGATCCCTCGAAGCTGCCTGTGCTGCCGCAGGTCCATGATGGCCACCACGAGTCGCTGCGCCTGATACGTCACCAGAACGGGCAACTGTTCGTGCTCCGGCTGTGGCCGTCGGACTTTGCGCTGTCGGGTCCGGACCGTCCCCTGTGGGTCGGCAGTTCGAGCGAACTGCGGCTGCGCGAGGGTCTGCTGCTGCGCTGGCTGGAAACGGCGCCGGACTTCGACACGCCGCTGGACCGGCTGCAGGCCGCCCTCGCCCCGCCGCTCGAATGGCGCGTTGTGCGTGCCCCGCCCGAGGCGCGGCACCCCGGCTGGAGCGGGCGGGTGCTGCTGGTGCGCGAAGGACAGGGCGCCGAGGATTTCGGGAACACTGAGCGCCACTGAAATCTATGGAAAGGGGGATATGTGATGGGCACGCTTCGCTTTGCCCATCCTACAAGAGACTGAGGCCGCGGAGGCACAGAGCAATCGCATGTTTGGTTGTGAAGGCCTCGGCGTGCTCTGCGTCGCCTGTCGGCTGTCCCTGTCGTGATGGGCAAGTCGCTACGCGCCTTTGCCCATCCTACTGAAGCATCTCTTGTAGGATGGGCAAAGCGAAGCGTGCCCATCAATACACATCGTCCTTTCCGTGGATTCAGTGTCTTCCGTGACGATCTTTACAACCTTCAGTCCAGCGGCCCGGTCTCGCCCCAGCGGCTGGAAAGGGTGTGCGGGACCTCGAGGTGGTCGAGGATGCGGGCGACGATGAAGTCGACCAGGTCCTCAATGCCCTCGGGGCGGTGGTAGAAGCCGGGATTGGCGGCGAGCATGACCGCGCCCATGCGCGCGAGGCGCAGCATGTTCTCGAGATGGATTTCGGAGAAGGGCGTCTCGCGCGGCACCAGGATCAGTCGGCGACGTTCCTTGAGCACCACGTCGGCGGCACGCTCGATGAGGCTGCTGCTGGCACCGCAGGCGATGGCGGCCAGCGTGCCCATGGTGCAGGGGCAGACCACCATGGCGCGCGGGGCGCTGGAGCCGCTGGCCACGGGCGCTGTCCATTCCTTGCGTCCGAATACCCGGATCTGATCCTCGTCGGCGGCGAAATACTCGGTCAGAAAGCGCTGCATCTCGGCCGGCCGGCCCGGCAGCTTGATGTCTGTCTCCATGGCGATGACGATCTGCCCCGGCTCGGAGACCATGAGCTGTACCTGCTCGCCAGCCTCGACCAGGCATTCGAGCAGACGCAGGGCATAGTGGGCACCCGAGGCACCGGTGATGGCGAGGGCGACGGGCTGGCGTGCATGTGTTCCCATGTAGACCCGCATGTTGCACCAGGGCGGCAGCCGGCAGTGTGCAGCTTCGCTCGTTGAAAGGCAACAAGGGGCGGCAACTCACTCCGGACGGGATCCGCTCGTCGCCTCGCCCAGCGCCGCCAGCAGCCGCTCGTGGATGCCGCCGAAGCCGCCGTTGCTCATGACCAGGATCACGTCGCCCGGACGGGCGGCGCGGGCGGCCTCGCGAACGATGGCGTCGATGTCGTCGTGGATGCGGGAGGGTGGGCGCAGCAGGCGCGTGGCCTCGGCCAGATCCCAGCCAAGTTCCGGCGGGCGGAAGAACCAGACGGCATCGGCCGCGTCCAGCGCCGGCGCCAGCCGGTCGCGGTGCACGCCCATGCGCATGGTGTTGGAACGGGGCTCGAGGATGGCGAGGATGCGGCCACCGTTCATGCGCCGGCGCAGCCCGGCGAGCGTGGTGGCGATGGCGGTCGGATGGTGGGCGAAGTCGTCGATAACGGTCACATCGCGCACCACGCCACGCACCTCCATGCGGCGCTTCACGCCGCGGAACGCACCCAGCGCCTCGATCCCGGCCGCGGGCGGCACCCCGGCATGGCGCGCCGCGGCCAGCGCGGCGAGGGCGTTGTGCATGTTGTGCAGGCCGATCTGGTCCCATTCGACCGTGCCCTGCGGCTCGCCCTCGAACAGCACCTCGAAACGATGGGCATCGGCCGCCAGCGGCCGCGCCTGCCACTGGGCCGGGAACTCGCCGACGGAGACCGTTTCCGTTGGCGTCCAGCAGCCCATTTCCAGCACCTCGGCGAGGTTGCCGTCGTTGGCGTTCTCGATGATCAGGCCCTTGCCCGGCACGGTGCGGATCAGGTGATGGAACTGGCGCTGGATGGCCTCGAGGTTGGGGAAGATGTCGGCGTGATCGAACTCCAGGTTGTTGAGTACCAGCGTGCGCGGCCGGTAGTGCACGAACTTGGAGCGCTTGTCGAAGAAGGCGGTGTCGTACTCGTCGGCCTCGACCACGAAGAAGGGCGCCTTGCCCAGCCGCGCACTCACCCCGAAGTTGGCCGGCACGCCGCCGATCAGGAAACCCGGGGACAGGCCGGCATGCTCCAGTATCCAGGCCAGCATGCTGGCGGTGGAAGTCTTGCCATGGGTGCCGGCAACGGCCAGCACCCAGCGGTCGCGCAGGATGTGCCGCGCCAGCCACTCCGGCCCCGAGGTGTAGGGCAGCCCGCGGTCGAGCACGGCCTCGACCTCGGGGTTGCCGCGCGACAGGGCATTGCCGATCACCACCTCGTCGACCCTCTCCGGCAGGTTGTCGGCGGCGTAGCCTTCCTTCAGCGCAATACCCTGTTCGGCGAGCTGCGTGCTCATGGGCGGATAGACGCCGGCGTCGGAACCGCTGACATCGATGCCCGCCTCGCGCGCCAGCAGGGCGATGCCGCCCATGAAGGTGCCACAGATGCCCAGGATGTGAATGTTCAATTCATGTCACCTCAGGAGACCGGAAGGGGAAACACCGCCTGTACCAGGATCTGTGATATCAGGAAATAGGCCACGCTGATGCCCAGCCCCGCCATCAGCGAGATCTCCAGCGCATGGCGCAACACATGCCCAAGAATGGCCAGACTCCAGCCCAGCAGCACCAGCAGGCCGAGCAGCGCACCGCCGCCCTCGCCCTCGGCGGCCCGATTGACCGCAAACAGCAGCGGCAGCGCCAGCAGCCCGATCAGCGCCCAACTTCCGGTCACTGCCGTCAGGGCCTTGGTCAGCCGCTCGCGGTGTCCGCCGATGCCCAGCACCAGCTGCAGCGTGGCGGCCAGCAGCAGGGTGTCGAGCAGGCTGGCACCGAGCGCACGCCAGTCACCGAAGTAGCTCAGCCCGGAGACCACGCCCACCGTGGCATAGGCCGCGACGCTCAGCCACATCAGCGCCGTCGAGTGCGGCAGCCGCTGCGGGCCCGCGCGCAGCAGGCAGATGTCGATGAAGATGCGGATCAGGGCGTTCATGCAGTGCTCCGTTGGCTTGCGTCCATTCTACCCGACCGTCGCAGCCTTGCACCGGCGCGGTCCGCCGGGTAGCGTGGCGCCATGGCCGGGACCGACAACGGGGACTTCGGGTGCTGGCGCGACGGCAACCGCTTCGAACTGCTGGTCGATGGCGGCGTCTTTCTGCCCGCAATGCTGGACGCCATCGGCCAGGCGCGGCAACGCATCCTGCTGGAACTCTACCTCATGGAGAGCGGCCGCACCGCGGACCGCTTCATCGAGGCCCTGACCACGGCGGCCCGACGCGGCGTGGCCGTTCATCTGCTGCTCGACGATTTCGGCAGCCACGGGCTGCGCACAGCCGACCGGCAGCGGCTGGTCGACGCCGGCGTGGAACTCTGCTTCTACAACCCCATTCGCCCGGGCAAGCGCCGTCGCAACCTGTTCCGGGATCACCGCAAGCTGCTGCTGATCGACAACCACACCGCCTTCACCGGCGGTTTCGGCATCACCGACGAATTCAACCCGGAGACTTCACCCGCACCCTGGCGGGAAACGGCGGTGCGCATCGAAGGCGAGGTGCTGCACGACTGGCAACAGGTGTTCCTGCGCAACCACGCGCGCTGGTCGCAACGGCCACTGGCGCTGCTGCCGGCAACCCCGCGGGGCGACATGCGCGGCCGGGTGGCCGAATCGGTCAGCCTGCAGCGCTCCGCGATCAGGCGCCACCTGCGCCGCTCGATTCGCCGTGCCCGGCGCCGTGTCTGGATTGCCACGGCCTATTTCATCCCCAGCCGTCGTCTGCGACGGGCGCTGGCACACGCCGCGCGGCGCGGGCTCGACGTGCGGCTGCTGCTGCCCGGGCCGCTGACCGACCATCCGGCCGTACGCCACGCCGGCCGCCGCTTCTATACGCGGCTGCTGCGCGCCGGGGTGCGCATCCACGAATACCAGCCGCGCTTCACCCACCAGAAGGTCGCACTCTGCGACGACTGGGTGGTGATCGGTTCCAGCAACCTGGACCGCTGGAACCTGCGCTGGAATCTCGAAGCCAGCCAGGAAATCCTCGATGCCGGTTTCGCCAGCCAGGTCGCCGACATGTTCGAGCACGACCTCGCCGAGTCACGGGAAATCCTGCTGGAACGCTGGCTGGCCCGGCCGGCGCATGAACGCTTCGCCGAATGGTTCTTCGGCAGCCTCGACCTGCTCTCGGAACGCTGGCTGGGGCGCTGAGGGGGCAAGGACAGAACGCCACGGAATCCACCGAACCCGCGGAAAGGATCATTGCAGTTCCGGCAGGATAGGCAGAGTCGCGTGGCAACGCCCCTATCACCACGGGGACAACCGGCAGTTCCAGTAGGATGGGCAAAGTCGCGTAGCGACGTGCCCATCAGGTTTTTACCACCGATGTGATGGGCGCGGCCCTGCAGCCCGCAGGAATGCAGAGGCCGCAGAGACGCATACGTCGTCTCCCGGCTCTTCCTCCGGTGATGGGCACGCTTCGCTTTGCCCATCCTACGGGACGCTCTTGGTGGCAGTGCGGTCGGGTCGGAGCCAGAGGAACAGGCCGAGCGAGAAGACGGCACCGAGGGTATCGGCCAGCATGTCCTTCTGCGCGTCCCATTCGTCGCCCTGCGAACCCAGAAAGGCGGCGCCGGCATCGCCGCCCTCGGCGACGGCATACCACCATTCGATGATCTCGTAGCCGGCGGCGACGCTCATGATGGCGAAGAGCGCAAACAGCAGCGCCAGCCCGGTACCGCAATGCCGTCGGCGGGTCAGCCACTCGGCAATGGCAAAGGCGTAGAAGCCGACCGAAAAATGCCCGATGCGATCGAACTGGTTGCGCTCGGAGCCGATCAGTTCGTTGAACCAGTCGAAGGGCACCTCGGCGAAGGTGTAGTGGGCGCCAATCGTGTGCCAACAGAGCCAGACCGACATCAGCAGCAGGGCGGCATTCGAGAACCGGAAACGCCGATACAGCCAGGCCAGCACCGCGAACACCAGCACCAGCGGCAGGGCCTCGGCGATCCAGACGGCGCGGGAATGGGGCTCGATCGCGGACCAGATGAACAGGGCAACGAACATGGCCGCCAGCAGCGCGGCCAGTGACGGACTCGAGCGGGTCAGGAACACGGCCGACCGCTAGCGACGGCGCGCACCCTTGCCGCGGGCCGGTTTCTTCTTCGCTGCCTTCTTTCTGGTGACCTTCCTTTTCGCTGCCGGCTTCTTCTTTGCTGCGGCCTTTTTCGCAACCTTCTTCCTGGCGGTCGGCTTCTTCTTCGCTGCAGCCTTCTTGCCCGCCCCCGCCTTCTTCTTCGCCACCGGTTTCTTCTTCACGGGCGCCTTCTTCGCCGCAACCTTCTTCCTGGCCACGGCCTTTTTCTTCGTCGCAGACTTCTTCTTCGCGGCCTTCTTCCTGGTGGCAGTCTTTTTCGCCACAGGCGCTTTCACGGTGGCAGACTTCCTGGCGACCTTCTTCTTCGCCGACGGTTTCCTTTTCGCAACGGCCTTCTTCGCTGCCACCTTCTTCTTCACCGCAGCCTTCTTGCCGACGGCCTTCCTGGTGACTGCCTTCTTCACCACGACCTTCTTCGCGGCGGCCTTTTTCTTTGCCGGGGCCTTGCCGGCGGCCTTTTTATCGGCAGCCTTTTTCACGGTGGCAGCCGTCTTGCCGGCGGACTGCCCGCCCCTGGCGGCCGCCTTGCCCGCGGCGGCAGCACCATCGGACTGCTGACGGGCGCGCTGGGCGGCGATTGCTTGTGCGGCGCGGCTCGGCGCGGCCTTCCCCTTCGCAGGACGGACGGATTCCTTCGGCAACTGGTCGAGCACCCGGACGATGGCACGGAACACGTCCTCGACATCGGCCTGGCCCTGGACACGGCGCAGCGTCCCCTGTCGACCGTAGTAGTCGATCAGCGGGGCGGTCTGGGTCTCGTACACCCGGAGACGATTGCCGATGGTCTCCTCGTTGTCGTCGGCGCGATGATGCAGGGTGCCGCCGCAACGATCGCAGACGCCGTCCACGCGCGGCGGGTTGGAGTAGATGTTGTAGGTGGCGCCGCAGGACAGGCAGGTATAGCGGCCGGTCAGGCGCTGCATCAGGGCGTCGAAGTCGACGTCGATCAGGATCACGGCCTGCAGCGGGCGCCCGAGCTCATCGAGCAGCTGGTCGAGCGCTTCGGCCTGGGCGAGATTGCGCGGGAAGCCGTCGAGGATGAAGCCCTTGCGCGCATCCGGCTTGCGCAGCCGCTCACGGATGATGCCCAGCACGATCTCGTCGGAAACCAGCTGGCCGGCATCCATGGCTGCCTTGGCCATCCGGCCCAGCGGCGTGCCCTCTGCCACCGCTGCCCGCAACAGGTCACCGGTAGAGATCTGCGGTATCCCATACTTCGCCTCGATGCGCGCCGCCTGGGTCCCCTTTCCGGAGCCCGGCGCTCCCAGCAGTACGATTCTCATTCTGGCCCCTTCCGTCCTTTGTGATGGTTGTCGCCCCGCCGTTCCACCAAGCCTGGAACGCCATTCACCCAAAGTCATTAAGTATTTTGCATGGGCTTATACAAATTTTTAGATGGCTCTTGCAGAACCCTCCCGCTAAGCTAACTGCTCACGTTGCACTGAGTCAACGAAGCAAATCGAAAAACTTCTTGGGGACTGGACAGTTAGGCCCTGGCGGCGTTGTTCGCGCCCACCCTTCGGCCATTCACGCGACATGACCAAGATCCCGGACTTCGACGCCTCGGACCCCCGCGCCCTCACGACCGCCCTCGACGAGCGCTCCACGCGCGGTTCGGGCCTGCCGGGTTCCGGGACTCGGACCGCGGCCGCAAGCGAGGGCTCCGGGGCGCGGGCCGCAGCCCCCTCGATGACCTGCGCCGGAGATCCGAAACCGATGGCCGGGCGTACGATGGCTGCGCCGGGCGCGTAACTGCCCGCCCGGTCGCTTGGGGATACCACGCCCTGGCGGAGCGACTGGCGCCAGACACCGAACTGAATGCCGGGTGTCCGAGCCGGGCGGCGGCACCGGACAAGTCAAAACACACACGCAAAAGATGGGGAGTAGTGCCATGGCCAGATCGAGCGAACGCAAGAATGCCTTCTATGCCCAGTCCGGCGGCGTGACCGCCGTCATCAACGCCAGCGCCTGCGGCGTGATCGAAACCGCGCGCAAGCACAAGGACCGCATCGGCAAGGTCTATGCCGGCCGCAACGGCATCATTGGCGCGCTCACCGAGGACCTCATCGACACCAGCAAGGAACCGGCGCGCAACATCGCCGCCCTCCGCCACACACCGTCCGGCGCCTTTGGTTCCTGCCGCTACAAGCTGAAGAGCCTGGAGGAAAACCGCCGCGAGTACGAGCGCCTGATCGAGGTCTTCGAGGCCCACAACATCGGCTACTTCTTCTACAACGGTGGCGGCGATTCGGCCGACACCTGCCTGAAGGTCTCCCAGCTCTCCAAGAAGATGGGCTACCCGATCCAGGCGATCCATGTGCCCAAGACGGTGGACAACGACCTCCCCATCACCGACAACTGCCCCGGCTTCGGCTCGGTGGCCAAGTACATCGCCATCTCCACCCGCGAGGCCAGCTTCGACGTGGCCTCCATGGCCAAGACCTCGACCAAGATCTTCGTGCTGGAGGTCATGGGACGGCACGCAGGCTGGATCGCCGCCGCCGGCGGCATGGCCGCGAGCGAGGACTGCGACCTGCCCATCGTGATCCTGTTCCCGGAAGTGACCTTCAACCAGACGAAGTTCCTGCGCGCGGTGAAGGAAAAGGTGAAGCAGTACGGCTACTGCTCCATCGTGGTCTCGGAAGGCGTGCGCGACCGCTCCGGCAAGTTCCTGGCCGACCAGGGCCTGAAGGATGCCTTCGGGCATGCGCAGCTCGGCGGCGTGGCGCCGGTGATCGCCGGCATGATCCGCGACAAGCTGGGCTACAAGTATCACTGGGCCGTGGCCGACTACCTGCAGCGTGCCGCCCGCCATATCGCCTCCAAGAGCGACGTGGACCAGGCCTACGCGCTGGGCAAGGCGGCCGTGGAGATGGCCCTGGCCGGCAAGAACTCGGTCATGCCGACCATCGTGCGCACCTCCAACAAGCCCTATCGCTGGAAGATCGGCGAGGCGAAACTGTCGCGTGTTGCCAATGTCGAGAAGATGATGCCCAAGGGCTTCATCTCCCGCGACGGCTTCGGCATCACCAAGCGCTGCCGCGATTACCTGTTGCCGCTGATCCAGGGCGAGGACTACCCGCCCTACGGTCGTGACGGCATGCCGAAGTATGTACAGCTCAAGAATGCGCCGGTGAAGAGGAAACTCGGCGACTTCAAGCTGAAGTGATGTAACGACAAGGGCGCCTTCGGGCGCCCTTTCTGGTCCGGCGAGGGCGTCCGGACCTGGACCCGATCCGGGCGCGGGAGCCGACAACGCTTCCGCATCGGCCCGGTTTTCGAGGCCCTTGACGGGGGTCAAGGCGCCATCCACCTGAAGGCGGATAAAGCAAAAGGTAATTCCTAACTATTTCGGACCAGAATTGGCTCAATTTCAGTGATGGAGACCCGCTTCATGAGCTGTAAAACAAGGGGTAAGAGGTCCTCATCGCGGTGAT